>JANXZB010000093.1 GCA_025355765.1 Actinomycetes bacterium | reverse complement strand
CACGTCGCCCACAACTTGTTCCACCTCTTGGCTGAAGGAAAGTCCGTTTTCTATACCGTGACTTCACTCTTTGGAAACCACGCCTCCGGCTCATCTGCTCTTGTCGGAAATGGAACCATCCGAGCACTTCAATACATCGTTCTTGCCCTTGGTCTATGGGGTTCGTTCTACACGGTGCGCCGGATTACATACCGCCAGTACAAGGACCCGAAAGTCCGTTCAACCACGCTGTTGCCTTACTCGATTCTTATCGCTGCCCTAGGCGCCCTCAACGTGGCGATGTTCCTCTTTCCGATGGCTCACCGAATGTAGGTCGACGCGCCTGACGGCATTTCTTTCCCAAATCTTTATAGAATGATTAACCGTTTAACGGTATTCGCGCACGACACTTACATCATGGGTCAAGTCCTGTTCTCGACAACGATCCTGGCCTCATTTCTAGGCGGCATTGTTGCGTTATTGGCCCCGTGCTGTGTCTCGGTCATGCTGCCTGCGTATTTCGCGTCGACCTTCCGACGCCGTAGCCAGATATTGGCTATGACCTTGGTTTTCACGGCCGGAGTGGGCACAATCATTCTGCCGATCGCCCTCGGCGCCGCCGCGATCAGTCGAGTCCTCATTGAGTACCACATCTGGATATTCACCATTGTTGGCCTGATTATGTTCGCTGCCGGGCTAGCCACTTTGTCTGGATGGAAAATGATGCTGCCGATGCCCTCTCGCAAGGGCGGCAATTCTGGAATTGGTTCGGTTTACAGTTTGGGTGTCTTCTCAGGAGCAAGTAGCGCATGCTGCGCTCCCGTACTAGCAGGTGTTGCAGCACTTTCAGGTGCCGCCTCCTCCCTGCCGGCGGCCCTTGCAGTTGGCGCTGCTTATGTATTTGGAATGGTGGCTCCCCTTTGCATTTTGGCCTTGGTGTGGGACCGAAAGAACTGGAGCAATTCTCGATTGCTTTCCGCCCGCGCCATCGCACTATGGCCGGGATCTAAGCATCGCATTCCGTGGATCTCTATGGTCTCAGGCTTCCTCATGATCGTGATGGGCTTACTCACCATCGTGCTTGCTATTCGTGGACCAGGGATGGCAACCGACGGGTGGCAAGTTGAAGTCACTGCAGCACTCGGCCACACCGCTGCTGTTATTCAACGCTTCCTCTCATTCGCACCTGGATGGATCTACAGCATCTTGGTATTAGGAGGTCTCGCGCTTTTGATTTGGAAGGCGACCGGCCACAGAAATAAAGATGGCCACCCAACGAACGAAACAGTAGAAGAAGAGGCATGTCCTAACTGCATATCAGAACACGAAGAGAATGGACTGCAAAAATGACATCAAAAAAGAAATGGCGTGCATCCACCCCGCTACCTCGAGTCAAGTCGAACATTCATCGCCAACGAAATATCGCAATAGGTTTCGTAGTAGTAGTCCTTCTCATCGCTTCTCTAATCATCGCTAATCGGCCCAGCAATTCAAACGGCGGTGGCCAGAAATCTGCATTCCCCTATGCCATCGCCAACCCCGCGTCCGGGGCGATGGCACCAGATTTCATCCTCCCCTCCACCAAGGGCGGAAACGTAAAGCTCAGTGATTACAAAGGCAAGACAGTCTTGCTTTTCTTTCATGAGGGCATCGGCTGCCAACCATGTTGGGATCAAATCCGAGATCTGGAAAACGATGAAGCGAAATTGAAATCAGCTGGCATTGACCAATTACTCACGATAACCAGTGGACCGACACGTCTGATCGCTCAGAAAATGGCTGATGATGGGCTGACGGCCATTGCCCTTGGGGACACTAATTTAGAGATATCCAAAATCTACAATGCAAACCAGTACGGCATGATGGGTGATTCCCGAGATGGACACTCATTCGTCCTCGTTGGGCCAGATGGCAAGATCGACTGGCGCGCCGATTATGGAGGACCACCGAAGTACACCATGTACGTGCCAATCCAGAAGATTCTAAGCGATATGAAGGCTGGTCGAGTTTCATCATGACTGACATCACTCTCCTCACTCAGCCTTCATGCGCCTTCTGCGATCAAGCCAAAGAAATTCTTTCTCGGCTTACAGCGGATTACGCCCTCAACGTCCACGAAATTCGACTAGACACCGAGGAGGGAAGAAAACTCGCTATCCAGCATGCAGTGATTTTCGCTCCAGGAGTTCTGATTGACGGCCAACTTTTTAGTTATGGGCGATTGTCAGAAAAGAAACTCCGACTTCAACTCACAACTCTTTCGAGATGTCCCACACAGCACTTTGGGACAAAAGACTGAATTAGTTTTGTTGCGGATGGACACGGTCGTGTCCGCCATTTTTGAGAAATCCCAGCCATAGAAAGGGTTAAGTAAAATGAAAAGCGATAAGAAATTTCTCTATGTCGGTGGTCTAGGAGCGCTTGCTATAGTTCTGTTGTTGACGGGTGCATCGCCAGTAGTCTTGCTTTTGCTTGCCTGCCCAGTCATGATGATGTTCATGATGCATGGAATGAACCACGAAAAGACAAGACATGAAATGGACCACGACAAGGAGAAGTAAACTAAATGAACGGTTCGGATCTTGCCGTACTGATCGGAGCAGTAGTTCTCCTACTCCTCATTGGTTGGTTCTTTTTTGCTCCACGAAAGGCAACTCACGCAAAGAGTGAGGGTAAAAACCAAAGTATCGAGATCATTGTAAAAGGCGGATATTCACCCGACACAATCCAAGCAACCGTTGGCGTTCCATTGCACATTACATTTGACCGGCAAGAAAGCGGCTCGTGCACCGAGAAGGTGATAATTCCCGCTTTTCGTATCGCTGCTGATCTACCCGCAAATCGTCGAACCACAGTGGTTTTCACACCCGACACTCCTGGCACATACGAATTCGCCTGTGGCATGAATATGGTTCACGGCAAGTTAATCATCAATCCTGCTCGTACATCCGTTGGCGATGATTTAAAAGATAATGCGTCCGCCGAAAAACAGATCGAGATCGAATCAACTGGGCTTGACGTTTTCGCCCAAAATGAAAGTGACGCTGCTATTGGCAGGGTTGCCGAAATTCAGGACCTAACAAGGCGAGTAATTCTCGGAACTGTACTGACACTACCCGTGCTCATCGCAGTGATGGGCGATGCCTTGGGGACCAATATCCCGTCACTCCTAATGAATCATTGGACGCAGTTCGCATTAATTACTCCCGTGATGTTTTACGTGGGGGCGCCTATCCATTCCATTGGTTGGCTGACTCTTCGCCACAGAAGTGCAGAGATGAACACTCTCATAACTCTCGGAACAACCGCGGCCTATGGTTACAGCGTTCTTGCCACCTTTGCACCACGCATACTGCCTACGAATGTGCGCGCCGTGTACTTTGAAGCGGTAGGCGTCATTATTACGCTCATACTATTTGGTCGACTTCTCGAAGTCCGGGCGAAAGCCGGCACAGGGGAAGCGATTCGGGCGTTACTTGATCTTCAGCCCCCAACTGCCCGTGTTCTTCGAAACAATGTCGAGATCGAGATTCCAGTTGAACAAGTGCTTGTAGGCGACGAAGTGATCGTGCGGCCTGGAGAGAAAATCCCAGTAGATGGAGTCGTCGAAACGGGCCGCTCTGCAGTCGATGAGTCCATGGTTACAGGAGAATCGATTCCGGTGGAAAAAGGACAAGGCGATATTGTCATCGGTGCCACCCTCAACGGCACCGGATCGCTGCACATTCGCACTACCAAAGTTGGTGTTAATACTGTTCTAGCCCAAATCATAAAGATGGTTCAACAAGCACAGGCGACCAAGGCTCCGATCCAACGCCTGGCAGACTCGATTAGTTCGATATTCGTTCCTGCTGTTATGGCGATTTCAATTCTCACCTTTGCAGGTTGGTACATCCTTGGTCCAGCGCCTGCATTTACATACGCACTCGTCGCGGCAGTGAGCGTGCTCATCATTGCCTGTCCATGCGCACTTGGCCTAGCTACACCTCTTTCCATCATGGTGAGCACAGGAAAAGGCGCGCAAGCCGGCGTCTTGATTCGTTCTGCCGAAGCATTAGAGACTGCACACAAAATAGACTCAGTAATTCTAGATAAGACCGGAACAATCACGGCTGGAAAGCCTCTATTAACTGATGTCGTAGCACTGGAGGGCGTCGATGCAGACTATTTATTAACGCTCGTAGCCAGCACAGAACGAGAGAGCGAACATCCCCTTGCCTCTGCCATCATTGAAGGTGCCAGAACAAAAGGGTTGATACTCTCAAAAATAGAGGAATTCAATTCACTCACAGGACGCGGCGTTCGTGCACTCATAGATAAAAACGATGTCCTAGTCGGAAACAAACAACTACTTGATGACAATGGCATCGATTCCAGCGCACTGGTTGAAATTGCTAACCGTCTCTCTGGAGAGGGCAAGACACCAATGTTGGTTGCCCTCAACGGCAAGGCAGCGGGAGTCGTGGGGGTAGCAGATACCGTCAGGTCAACTAGCGTCACGTCAATTGCAGCACTCCAACATTTGGGACTGCGCACTCTCATGATCACAGGAGACAATCCACGAACAGCCAAGGCGATCGGCGCCCAAGTAGGGATCTCCGAAGCAGATATCCGCTCACAAGTGCTTCCTGAAAACAAAGCCAACGCGGTTGCTGAATTGCAGAAACAGGGCCATCTTGTTGCAATGGTGGGTGATGGAATCAATGATGCCCCAGCGCTGGCACAGGCAGATGTCGGGTTTGCTATTGCCACCGGTACCGACGTCGCAATTGAGGCAGCGGATATCACGTTGATGTCAGGATCGTTGAAGGGCGTTGTGACTGCCATTGAATTAAGTCGATCAGCGATGACCAATATTCGACAAAATCTCTTCTTCGCCCTCGTTTACAACGGACTCGGATTGCCAATTGCGGCTGGTGCCCTCTATCCGCTACTGGGCCTGCGTCTTAGCCCCATGATCGCTGCAGCGGCCATGGCCTTGAGCTCTCTATCTGTCGTCCTCAACGCCAATAGATTACGAAGTTGGCATCCTTCAACCTAAATTGATTCTTCATGCAATGTAGGAATTATCAGCGTAAAAGTTGATCCACGGCCACGCCCTTTACTGGTGGCCATCAGTGTTCCAGAATGACTCTCGGCGATACTCCTGGCAATCGTTAATCCTAGACCCGAGCCTGAATCCCCCGAATGCCGAGCGTTATCACCTCGATACAAGCGATCAAAAATATGTGAGAGTTGATTGGCCGAGATACCTTCTCCATTATCGCGAACCGAAAAGGAAACACCGCCAGCAACGGATTCGATAATCAATTGAGCTTTGCCCTCCTTGGGAGTGTGTCGTAGCGCATTTTCCAAGAGATTGGAGAGCACCTGACCGATCCGCAAGGGATCCGCGCTTATTAGTGGGATCTCCCCCCTTGTCTTAAATTCCAGGAAAACTCCCTTCTTCTCAAAGCGCGTTGCCCAGGCCGCAATCGCCGACAGGCCGATCTCGTTGGGCTCGACCGGAATTTTAAGGTTACTAAGAGTTTGATCGTATGAATGCGAGACATCTCGAACATCTCTTGAGAGTCTATTCAGTCTTTGCAACTGGTCCCTAACCGTATTCCAAGAATGAGCATCGCCCTTGACTACACCATCCTCAATGCCATCAACTAGTGCGCCGATGGTAGCGATAGGCGTACGCAGCTCGTGCGCTAAATCCCGTAACATCCGTGCCTGATCATTTTGAATCTTCGAGAGTTCAGATGACATGCCCGTCAGTGCGACGGATAGGCGATCAATTTCGGGAGTCGAACTCGCAACGGTTACATTTCCCGTGCTATCGCCAGATGCGAGTGACTCGGCAAATATCGCCAAACTCTCAATTGGTTCGGCAATCCGACGCATCAAATACCATGCCATTACCGTCGCAACTATGAGCGATGTGAGCATGGCGATTACCAATGCGAGACTAAATGATCCAGCAAAGGCCTCGGTAATATGCTTCCTTGCAGCACTGGTATCTATTCCAGCTTCTTGCATATGTTTATTAAATACAGAAGGAGCCACAAACAATGCGGTCCCAACGAGTGTGACACCAGCAACGACAATGAGAATCATCTGTCCCACCAGCAGTTGAGTAATCAACCGTGGCTTGGGGCGGGTGCTCACTTCATTTCCATTCCATACCCAACTCCGCGGACCGTACGAATCACACCCTGAGTCATCCCCGCTTCAACCAATTTCTTCCGCAAATGTCCAACGTGAACATCTACGACGTGAATCTCTCCGTACCAGTCTCCTCCCCACACGAGTTCGAGAAGTTGCCGTCGAGAAAAAATGTTCTTTGAACTTTCAACCATGATCTCCAGAAGATCGAACTCGGTACGTGTTAAATCGATGACGGTATCACCTACAGTCACAATGCGTGAAGCAGGATCAATTGTCAGATTTCCGAAGTGCAGCGCCGTTGATGGAGTTGCCCGTGTCTCGTCTTCCCCCTGACTGCGAGGGCGGCGCAATATCGCTTTTGACCGCGCGATCAACTCACGAGGTGAGAATGGCTTCACTAAATAGTCATCCGCCCCGACTGCAAAGCCCACAATCTTGTCGACTTCTTCATCGCGGGCCGTCAGCATCAAAATATAAGCATCTGAAAAAGTACGGACTTGTCTACATACC
>JANXZB010000071.1 GCA_025355765.1 Actinomycetes bacterium | reverse complement strand
ACAAGTCTCTTGCCAGCACTTCGAGCAGAGGCGATCAGGCGAATCTCGCCCCACACATCAGGGCGCTCAGAAAGAATGCTTAGCATGACGGTGCCGACAGCACCAGTGGCACCGACGACAGCAAGGGATGGTTTGCGAGTCATCGACCGCTTCCTCCGTATACAACTGCCTCGCCCGGTTCGCCATCGAGCTCGAAGGCGGTATGCGCCGCTCTTACCCCACGTTCAAGATCAGCCGCTCTGCACACAATAGAAATACGAATTTCCGATGTTGAAATCATTTCGATGTTCACGCCTGCTTCAGACATCGCTGCAAAGAAGTTAGCTGTAACGCCTGGGTGCGAGCGCATTCCGGCACCAATCAACGAAAGTTTTCCGATCTGGTCATCGTATTGAATTGATGCGAAACCAACTTCTCCTTGAATACGCTGCAACGTCGAGGTTGCATTCGGGCCTTCACTCTTTGGCAAAGTAAAGGAAATATCGGTCAATCCAGTGGAAGCTGCAGACACGTTCTGCACGATCATGTCGATATTAATGTCCGCATCTGCAATCGCTTGGAAGATGCGAGCGGCAACGCCAGTTCTATCTGGGACACCGACGATGGTGATCTTGGCTTCACTCTTATCGTGTGCAATGCCAGAGATGATTGCTTGCTCCATGATGTCTCCTTCAGGTTGGTTCTTGACCACCCACGTTCCTTCGTTGGTTGAAAATGATGAGCGGACGTGAATTGGCATTTCGTAACGGCGTGCGTATTCGACGCAGCGAAGATGAAGAACTTTCGCACCGCTTGCGGCAAGTTCCAACATTTCCTCATACGTGACGGATTTCAATTTTCGTGCGGTGGGTACAACTCGGGGGTCAGCGGTGAATACTCCGTCAACATCTGTATAGATTTCACAGACGTCGGCATCGAGGGCAGCAGCTAAGGCGACGGCCGTCGTATCCGAACCACCGCGGCCAAGGGTTGTAATGTCTTTGGTGTCTTGGCTGACGCCTTGGAAACCGGCGACGATTGCGATGGCGCCCTCTTTAATCGCCTCCTGAATTCGCCCAGGACTCACATCAATGATTCGAGCTCGGCCATGGGCAGAGTCAGTAATGACCCCTGCTTGGCTACCGGTGAAAGACCTGGCCTCATGGCCCAAATTGGAGATGGCCATCGCCAACAGCGCCATAGAAATACGCTCTCCAGCGGTTAGGAGCATGTCGAGCTCTCGCCCGATTGGGATGGGGGTGATCTGGTTGGCCAGATCGATCAATTCATCGGTGGTATCGCCCATGGCGCTGACCACCACAACGACCTGATTTCCGGCACGTTTTGTGGCAACGATCCGAGCAGCAACGCGCTTCATGCCATCGGCATCGGCTACAGAGGAGCCACCATATTTCTGAACGATCAGACCCATGACCTTATTCTGAACCATTGATCAAGGTGGCGGTAGTTAATATCAAATAGTAAGACGGCAAAGCGTTCAAATAATGAGACTTTTAATTCTCAACGGTCCGTCTTCCCTCAAATGCTCTACCCAAGGTCACTTCATCTGCATATTCGAGATCTCCACCCACGGGTAGGCCGCTGGCCAATCGAGAGACCTTAAGGCCGAGGGGCTTGAGTAGGCGAGCCAGGTAAGTAGCCGTCGCTTCTCCCTCAAGGTTGGGATCGGTGGCCAGAATGATTTCGGTGACCTGCGAATCCGCCAGACGGACCATGAGTTCGCGGATGCGGAGTTGATCCGGGCCGACCCCGTCGATGGGACTGATCGCCCCGCCTAGGACGTGATACTTGCCGCGGAACTCACGAGTGCGCTCGATGGCGATGACATCCTTGCTCTCTTCAACCACGCAGATGGATGTGTTCTCACGGCGTGGGTCGCGGCAGATGCGGCACTGGGTCTCCTCAGAGACGTTCCCGCATTCGGTGCAGAACTTCACCCGCTCTTTGACGGTGCGGATTGCATCTACCAGGGCCGCCGCCGTTTCGCTCTCTGACTGCAGAATATGGAAGGCGATGCGCTGGGCGCTCTTTGGGCCGATACCGGGCAAACGCCCGAGGGCGTCAATGAGATCTTGAATGGCACCTTCATACATTCCACTCATCAGCGCGGCCTCTCACTGATGAACTGAGCACCAAGTTCCTTGGCAAGGAGTGCTTGTCCGGAAAGCTGATCGGCATCCGTTGGAGATTCATCTACTCGCACCGCACGGGCGGCCGGAGTATTCGGATTGATCGAAGGATCAACCACAACTTCGATCTTGCGGTCCACTCCTACGACATCAATAAACGATTGGCGCAAAATTTCGTCGCTAGCCGAACGAAGGAATGAATCGCGCGCACCCGCGTTGACGATTGCAATCGTGATTGCTGTGTCATCCAACGCCAACACTTGCGCGCTCGTACTCAGTAGCGACCATGTAAGACGGCGACGCTTCTTGACATCCTCGATAACGTCTGGCCACAAACGACGAAGCGCGGCGACGTCTGCAACACTTGTTGGTTTTGGCGAAATAGTCTCTACACGTTTCTCCTCTTCGGCTGGATCTGGCGACACGGACAAAACTTTCTTAGTGTCGCCTTGATCCACCGAATTCGAAGAAACCACGACGTTTTCAGTCTTCTGATCCACAACCTTTGGTGCAACAACCGTTGGGGTTGGGTTGCTCATGGGCGCTAAGTTTTCAGCACGTTCGAGTCGTTCGATGCGGGCGAGTAGGCCGCGGTCTGAATTATCTCCAACTGGCAGCAACATTCGCGCACAAATGAGCTCCAACATGAGACGCGGAGCAGTCGCTCCACGCATCTGGGTCAATCCCTCTGCGGCAATATCTGCGGCACGCGACAATCCAGCGGAGCCGATTCGTTGTGCTTGGTTATTCATTCGCTCGAGTTGGTCATCTGATATTTCGCGCAGGATCGCACTTGCTCCGCCTGCAGGCAAAGCATCGACGATCATCAAATCGCGCAAACGCTCAAGTAAATCGGCCGCAAATCGGCGGGGATCATGCCCGGATTCAATTATTCGATCGACACTCTTGAACAAAGTGGCGCTATCTCTTGCCGCGAGCGCATCAATGGCATCATCCAGCAAGGCGCTGTCTGTGAAGCCAAGAAGTTGAATCGCGATGTCATAGCTGACGCCATCTTTTCCGGCCCCAGCGAGTAGTTGGCCAAGGACTGATTGGGCATCACGTACTGAACCGCCACTGGCGCGGACAACCAAGGGAATCACTCCCTTCGCAACTTTCACACCTTCGGAATTACAAATTTTTTCCAAGTTGGCAGCCAATATTCCAGGAGGAACTAATCGGAATGGGTAATGATGAGTACGAGAGCGAATAGTTGAAATCAATTTCTCTGGCTCGGTGGTTGCAAAAATAAAAATCACGTGAGGTGGCGGCTCTTCGACAACCTTCAAGAGCGCGTTGGCTGCGCCCGGTCCGAGTTGGTGGGCTTCGTCGATAATGTAAATCTTGTATCGACTCTGTACGGGGGCGAAGAATGCTTTGTCGCGCAGATCGCGTGCGTCATCAACAAGACCGTGTGTGGCAGCGTCCAGTTCGATGACATCCAAAGAACCGGGTCCATTTGCAACCAGGTCCTTGCATGATTGGCATTCGCCGCATGGATTCGGCGTTGGCCCCTTTTCGCAGTTAAGGCTGCGAGCCATGATGCGAGCACTCGATGTCTTGCCGCATCCACGTGGGCCAGAGAAGAGATAGGCGTGATGGGTGCGCCCAGATGAGAGGGCATTAGAAAGAGGAATGGTCACGTGCTCCTGGCCGATGACGTCGGCGAAGAGGGACGGACGGTACTTGCGATAGAGCGCTAACGACACCGCTATCCCCTTTCCACTTATCTAATAAGAGGACCCCTCGTGCACCCACTAGAGCGGGCCTACCCTTGCTGCCTTCCAGCCCTGGGGGAGTTCAGCCCGATAATGCCGCACGAGGGATCTGGCGCTAATCATAGTTAGAGCACCGCTAGAGTTCTCCACGGAGGATTCGCATAGCGGCCGAGTGCGCACGCTTGGAAAGCGTGTAAAGGGCAACCTTTCAGGGGTTCAAATCCCCTATCCTCCGCCATTTCTACTTGGCCCGAATGCTAGCGTTTCGGGATGACACGCCAAGTGGGTTCCAATTCGGCCAATCCACTGGAAGCGTTCAGCGACGCTGTCTTCGCCATCATCATCACGATCATGGTCCTGGGGCTTCATCCGCCGCTCGGACATAAATTTGCCGACCTTGTCGAACTTCGCCCGGTGTTTCTTAGCTACCTTTTGAGTTTCATCTACCTGATGATCTATTGGAACAACCATCACCATTTGCTCAAAACCATGCACGCTCCCAATGGATGGACGATGTGGGCCAATTCGCATCTTTTGTTCTGGCTCTCACTTATCCCGTTTACAACCGCCTGGCTCGGCGAAAGCGGTGGCGCGAAGGCACCCGCGGCGCTCTACGGCCTCTCATTACTCATGGCGGCCATCGCTTATTCAATGCTTCAAACCGCGCTTATCAGAGCGCACGGTCACGACACTGATTTCTTACCTTCTCTATATTGCCGTGGCACTAATGTGGATCGTTCCAGACCGAAGGATCGCGAAAGAAATTTAGATCTCGACGCCGATGTACTTGGTCTCAAGGAATTCGTGAATGCCGTCGAAGCCGCCTTCGCGACCAAGGCCACTCTGCTTCATTCCTCCGAAGGGTGCAGCAGGATCTGAAATGACGCCGCGGTTGATAGCGACCATTCCGGATTCCATCGCCTCAGCAATGCGGATGGAACGACCAAGTTCGCCTGAGAAGACGTAGCTAATGAGGCCAAAATCAGTGTTATTGGCCAGTGCGATTCCCTCTTCATCGGTATCGAAAATGACAATGGGTGCAACGGGTCCGAATACCTCGTTCTTGAGGATCTCGTTATCGCTTGCAACTGTTAGCACTGTTGCCGGATAGAAAGCTCCTGCACCAGCGGGGACTTTGCCACCCGTGCGGACTAGCCCACCTTGGCTAACCGCCATATCGACTAGTCCGGCAATCTTGTCGCGCTCCTTGATGGAAACGCTCGCACCAAGATTCATTCCTGCTTCAAGTGGCGCTCCCATGTGAAGGGCTTCCATAGCCTTGGTCAATTCGGCCGTTAACTTCTCGGCGATTGGTCGCTGCACATAGATGCGGTTCGCAGCAGTGCAAGCAGCACCGCCGTTTCGCATCTTGGCAACCATAATTCCTTCGACTGCCTTTGTGACATCGGCATCGTCAAATACGAGAACAGGTGCGTTACCGCCCAGTTCCATCGAGCAACGAATTACTTGATCCGCTGCCTCGTGAAGTAGGACGCGACCAACTTCCGTAGATCCAGTGAAAGAAAGGTTCTTAACTCGTGGATCGTGCAACATCTTGCTAATGATTGTCCCGACAGGCTTTGGCAAAATTACGTTTACTACACCCTTAGGCACGCCAGCTCTTTCGAGAATGTCGACGATCGCGAGCGCAGTCAGGGGAGTCTCACCCGCTGGTTTAAGAATGACAGTGCAGCCAGCAGCGAGTGCCGGTCCGATCTTTCGAGTTGCCATACCTGCTGGGTAGTTCCATGGAGTTATGAGGAGAGAGACGCCAATGGGTTGGTGCGTGACAAGAATTCTCTTATCTCCACTGGGGGACTTACGGAAGTCTCCGGGAGTGCGCACTGCCTCTTCGGCAAACCAACGGAAGAACTCGGCGGCATAAGCAACTTCGCCTTTTGCATCCGCGAAGACTTTTCCGTTCTCTCGCGAGATCAATGTCGCGATCTGATCACTTTCTGCGGTCATAATCTCAAATGCCTTGCGCAACATCTCACTTCGAACGCGTGGAGCGGTCTTGGCCCACGCGGGGAAAGCACGATGAGCGGCCTCAAGGGCGGCCTCAACTTCGACCTCTCCCGCTGTCGCAACTTCGGCGATAACGGAACCATCACTGGGGTCATAAACCGGCATTGTTGCGTTGCCGTCAACCCATTTTCCGTCGATATATAACTGTGTACGCATGCCCTGAGCATACCCGCACCGATTTCCCTCTACCTCCCAGTAGCGGTCTCGCCAGCATCGGCAAGGGCGTCAACAAAGCCAGGGCGGACAATCTAAGATGGCGGAGTGATAAGCACCACTCATCGCTCGCATCTTTCACTTTTGTCTGGGGAGTAACAGTGCCTAAATCTTGGACTGACGATGCGCCAGCTCCGGTAGCGCTGCAAGAGCATGCCCACCTCAAGGATCCGATCGTCTACAAGATCAAGAAGGCCCTTTTAGGCAATCCTTTAAACCGTCACACCCTCGGGCACCAGAGACTTGCCAAGAGGTTCGCACTCGGAATTCTTTCCTCCGACTGCATCTCCTCATCGGCCTATGGCAGCGAGCAGATTTTGATCGCTCTGCTTCCTGCATTCGGTTTGGCCTCCTTCGCGCTGATGATGCCGATGACGGTGGTCATCATTGCGATTCTCACGATCATCACTTTGAGCTATAGAAACGTCATTGAGGTCTACACAAAAACTGGTGGGGCCTACATCGTCACTAAAGACAACTTCGGGCCAGTCATGTCGATCATCGCCGCAGTTGCGTTAATGCTCGACTACATCGTGACCGTCGCAATCCAATCTGCCGCGGGCGTAGCGGCCATCATCTCAACTTTCCCGTCGTTCCATGCGGGCAAGGTCTACATGACAATCGGCATCATCCTTCTCATCACTTACGGAAATCTCCGCGGCGTGAAGGAAGCCGGGAAATCCTTTGCGATGCCTACCTACCTCTTTATTGGTGGCATGGCCATCGTGTTCATCACGGGCCTCGTCAAAGCATTCACCGGGACTCTGCCGGTACTGGCGACTAATCTGCCAGGTGCGAAAGAACTGGGCCACGCCCAAGGATTGCTTACCTTCAGCGCGATCTTCATCCTTCTTCGAGCCTTTGCCAATGGCGGATCCTCGCTCACTGGTCTGGAAGCCATTTCAGATGGTGTCGCATTATTCAAAGTTCCAGAGGCTCAAAATGCCAGAAAGACTCTGGTCACTATGAGCGTCATCTTGGGAACGCTGGTTGTAGGAGTCTCCTGGTTTGCCCAACGAATCCACGCGATGCCATACGACAAGGGAACGCCGACGGTCATCTCACAAATTGCCAAAGAATCCCTTGGATCAAGTGCAACCGGCAGAGTGCTGTTCGTTTTCGTTCAGGCTGCAACGATGCTAATTCTCTTTGCCGGTGCTAACACCACGTACAACGCCTTTCCGATTCTCTGCAATTTCGTTGCGACAGATGGATATTTGCCCCACCAATTGACCAAGCGTGGTCACCGCTTATCTTTTTCAAATGGAATCATCTTCCTAGCAAGTTCAGCAACGGCCTTGGTCATCATTACAGGAGCCGCTGTTGATCGCCTCGTTGCCTTCTACGCGCTGGGCGTATTTACCGGCTTCACTCTCGCCGGTTTTGGCATGGCCAAACATGCACACACACACAAAATCGGTAACTGGAAACTCAAGATGTTCATCAATGGACTCTCTGGCAGCGTTTCAGTGATTGTTGTTCTCGTCTTCGCGGTAGTTAAATTCACCGAGGGCGCATGGTTGGTCATCACCATCGCGCCAATTGCCGTGGTGCTTCTGCTTCGCCTCAACCGCCAGTACAGACGCGAACAAGCGGCCCTGAACTTCCGCAGTGAAGAATCTCGTGCCACTTCCATCAGCCGCCACGATGTGACTATCCTCGTTGACAGCGTTGATGTGGCAACGGTGGGGGCAGTTCGATATGCACGAAGTCTCAATCCGCATAATCTCGCGGCCGTTCACTTCGTCATTGATGACCAACGTGCTGAGGATATCCGCAAGGCATGGGCGGAAGCGCCAGCTCTAGATGATGTAACCCTCGAACTCATTGATTGTCCAGATCGTCGACTCCCAAATGCGGCAATGGACTACGCCATTAGAGCGACAACTTCTCCTGATGTGGAATTAACCCTGCTCCTGCCTCGACGTTCCTACACTCCGATCCTTGGCAAATTACTCCATGATCAAACGGCGGAAGAAATTGCCCGTCCAATCTCACAACTCTCGCGCGTCGTAGCGACCATCATTCCCTTTGATGTTGCAAAGATTATTTCAGGCCAGAGCGTCGTCATCCATGACAGCCATGTTTCAGGAGCAACCAAGGTCGTGCAAGAAGTGCAGGAGAAAATACAGGCACAAAAGATCGAACCAGCGAGCG
This sequence comes from Actinomycetes bacterium, assembly GCA_025355765.1. Lineage (GTDB taxonomy): Bacteria > Actinomycetota > Actinomycetes > Nanopelagicales > Nanopelagicaceae > QYPT01. The sequence continues at coordinate 44,510 of JANXZB010000071.1, read as the reverse complement.
CAGTCTCCTTCATGAGCCATGAACCTGTTAGTCACTACGCAGAGAACGTGATGCCTATCGGCAAGATCACTTGGCGTAGTCGCGCGCATGTTAAGGGTCGAGTTACATCCATCAAGACGGCCCCGCGGGGTTCTGCACCAATAGTTGAAGTGGAAGTCTGGGACGAAACTGGAGGCGTAACACTTCAATTCTTGGGAAGACGTGAAATTTCCGGTCTCGATGTTGGTTCCCAATTACTTGCAGAGGGCATGGTCGGAGAAACCAATGGTTCCCTAACGATTCTCAACCCGTCCTACGAGATCGTCATTTAATAACTGGCGGTGGCGGTGGGATTTGAACCCACGGTTGAGTTTCCCCAACACACGCTTTCGAGGCGTGCTCCTTTGGCCGCTCGGACACGCCACCAGGAGCGAGGATACAGTAACTAATTTCCTTTTCGTTGCCCTTGGAAAAAGGTTTGAAGCAGTTGCGCGCATTCAGTGGCCAGAACCCCAGAGATCACTTCAGGCCTGTTCAAGGTGCGAGGATCTCGCAATATGTCCCAAACCGATCCAACGGCCCCGGCCTTCTCATCCCAAGCACCGAAGACCACCCTGGGAATTCGTGATTGAACGATGGCACCGGCGCACATCGCACAAGGTTCAAGGGTTACGACCAAAGTGTGATCCTCTAATCGCCAACTTCCCAATTTGGTTGCTGCTTTTCGCATCGCGACAATTTCGGCATGAGCTGTCGGATCATGCTCAAGTTCGCGTTCATTGCTTCCTGTTGCGACCACTTCAAATCGGCTATTTAAGATGACTGCGCCAACTGGAACATCTCCACTTGCAATCGTCGCCTCTTTGGCAACTTTGATGGCTAATGCCATCGCTTCCTCAAAACTCATACTTCTAGTTCAAGTAACTCTCGGAACTCTTCACCGAAACCAAGGCGTGTGGCAATCGCATCTAGTTGTTCGTCAGGAAATAACTCGGCATCATCGCAGAGCGCCGAGATTTCCATGTGGTTCATGCCTAGATCTACCAAAATATCCAAGTGACCTACGGGGATAGGTTCGTCCTCTTCGGTAGGGAAAGGAAGATCGGCTAACTCGATAAAGTCCGATGCAACTTCGTAATCGAACGCGCAAGTAACATCGCTGAGGAACATGCTGATGTGGGCGCCGAGAACTCGGATGACGATGAAGAATTCTTCATCGATTGCAATCAACGCAATTGCCCCACCATTGGTTCGCTGGCTCTTCAAGCGATCAATAATGTGAGCCAAATCATGCGGATTGGGCAGTTTGGCGAGATTCCAGCGTCCCTCTTCATGCCAAGCGGCTACTGCGACATCAACGTTCTCACTCATCGTCGCCTCCGTTTCACATACCCTTAGGTTGCATCTTGACACTCATTTCTTAAGAAGAAAAGACCTGTAAGGTATGGAGCGTGAAAGTCCACGTCGCTAATCACCCATTGATCTCACATAAATTGACGGTATTACGCGATGAAACCACCGACTCGCCGACCTTTCGTCGCCTAGTAGAAGAACTGGTGACACTGCTCGCGTACGAGGCCACACGCGAAGTGCGCACGAAAACTGTGACAATTAAGACGCCTGTAGTTGTTACCCAAGGCGAGAAAATGGCAGACCCACGACCAGTTGTTGTACCTATTTTGCGAGCTGGCCTTGGAATGCTCGAAGGAATGGTCCGCTTGGTTCCCACAGCCGAGGTTGGTTTCTTGGGAATGGTGCGAGACGAGAAAACGTTATTGGCTAGCACTTATGCCAACCGACTACCCGATGACCTTTCAGGTCGACAGTGCTTTGTACTAGACCCAATGTTGGCAACGGGCGGAACACTAGTGGCCGCACTCAATTACTTAATTGATCTGGGTGCCACCGACATTATTGTCATTTGCATCATCGCTGCACCCGAAGGCATCGCCTACATGGAGAAAGCCTTCGAAAACTGTCTCGTCCCAATTACGGTTGTTACGGGAGCACTTGATACAAAGCTAAACGAAAATGGTTACATCGTGCCGGGTCTGGGTGACGCGGGCGACCGACTTTATGGAGTTGTTTGATATGGCATCGACTAGTCCCGGATACGGCATCACAATTCGTGTTGAAGGCGCACCATCAGCACAGCCTGTAGCAGAAGCGACGGCGGCAATTACAAAGGCTGGAGCCACAATTACCGCCCTTGATGTCGTTGAGTCTCTACTAGACAAGGTCGTCGTCGATGTCACTTGCGACACGATCAATGCCGACCACGCTGAGGAAATCACCAAGGCAATCAGCGCTCATGCAGGACTAACCGTTCGAAAAGTCAGCGACCGCACCTTTCTTCTCCACCTCGGCGGCAAACTAGAAGTCCAGTCAAGGGTGCCTCTTAAGACCCGTGACGACCTTTCTCGGGCCTACACACCAGGAGTTGCCCGCATCTGCCAAGCCATCGTGGATGATCCAACAGATGCCCGCCGCCTAACAATCAAGCGAAACACCGTGGCCATCGTTACAGATGGCTCAGCCGTGCTCGGGCTTGGAAATATCGGACCTACCGCGGCACTTCCCGTTATGGAAGGAAAAGCAGTACTTTTCAAGCGTTTTGCTGACGTCGATGCTTGGCCAGTTTGCCTGGATACCCAAGATGTCGATGAAATCGTACGGACAGTTCAGTTAATTGCCCCCGTCTACGGAGGCATCAACCTGGAAGATATTTCCGCACCTCGTTGCTTTGAAGTTGAAAGACGTCTCCGCGAGATTCTCGATATCCCTGTGTTCCACGATGACCAACACGGAACCGCTATCTGCGTTCTAGCGGCGTTGACCAATTCCCTGAAGTTAGTGAAGAAGAACATTGGTGATTGCAAGATTGTCATCAGCGGAGCCGGGGCAGCAGGTACTGCAATCGCGCGCCTACTCTCCATCAGTGGAGCGAAGAACATTATTGCTTTTGATTCCAAAGGTTCGATCAATAGTGGCACAGTGACGAAAGATCCAATGCGCCAATGGTTCATCGACAACTGCAATCCCGATGATTTCGTTGGCAAGATGACCGAGGGAATTGTTGGAGCAGATGTGTTCATCGGAGTCAGTGCCGGCAATATCTTGAAGGAGAGCGACGTTGCCTCAATGGCAAAAGATTCGATCGTATTTGCCCTTGCCAATCCAGACCCAGAGATCGACCCATACATCGCCCGCAAATACGCAGCTATCGTTGCGACGGGACGAAGTGACCAGCCAAATCAGATCAACAATGTATTGGCTTTCCCCGGAATCTTCCGCGGACTTCTCGATGCAAACGCTCACATGATCACGGATGAACTTCTCGTTGCATGCGCAGAAGCAATCGCAGGATGCGTTTCGACAGAACAACTCAATACATCATTCATTGTGCCGAGCGTCTTTGATCCAAATGTGGTCAAGGCAGTTGCCGCGGCGGTAAAGCAGATCGTTTCTTAAAGAAACGACTCGTTAATCAGTATTCGTTGGCGATGAATAGTTCTTGTGCGGGGAACTTCGTCAAGATATGCACTCCACCTTCAGTTACGACAACTTCTTCTTCGATGCGTGCTGCGGAAATTCCATCAGAGGCTGGGCAGTAGGTCTCAAGGGCAAAAACCATACCCGCTTTGATTTCTATGGGGTTTTCTAGGCTATTTAGGCGCGAGATGATGGGCCGTTCGTGAAGTCCAAGGCCTAGGCCGTGACCAAACTGAAGTCCAAAAGCGGCCAGCTCGTCGGTGAAACCGAAATCTTCAGCCTTTGGCCAGACACGTGCAATCTCATCGGTGCCCACACCAACTCGAACGGTGTCGATGGCCGCGTCCATCCACTCTCGCGCTTTTGTGTACGCGTCATGTTGGCTTGCGGTCGCACTGCCGACTGCAAAGGTGCGGTAGTAGCAGGTGCGGTATCCGTTAAAGGAATGGATGATGTCGAAGAAGGCTTGATCTCCTGGTCGAATTATTCGATCGGTGAAGTTGTGGGGATGGGGATTGCAACGGTCGCCGGAAATTGCGTTAATCGCCTCAACTTGATCGGAGCCCATTTCGTACAGACGCTTGTTTGCAAGGGCAACAATTTCATTCTCCCGGATACCAGGTTTGAGAACATCGACAATATTCTGGTAAACGCCATCGACCATGGCCGCTGCTTGATTAAGAAGCATGATCTCGTCAAGGGATTTGATGACGCGGGCATCCAACATGTACTGCTGGGCATCGACAACCTTGAGGCCTTGACGTTGCATTTCAAAGAGAAAAGCCGGCTCCACGATATCGACACCGACGGGCAGATCCGCCACGCCAGCCTCCACCAACAGTGACTTGATCTCTTTGATAGCTGATTCCATAAGCCCTGCAGACGGGGCGACAGCGCCTCTCATCCCCAACATTCCAGGACGGTTGTTCTCCTCTTTGAGCCAAGGTGAATACAGTTTGTGGTGGCGCACGGCGGACCCGAAGTCCCAAAGCATCGGCTCACCACCGTCACGAGTCAGCAACGCGTAGCGCGTCATCTTGTCACCTAAGGCACCGCCGATCCACGTCTGGGTGGTGTAACGGATGTTGTAGAAATCGAAAAGAAGGAACGCACCGCACTCACTACTGTTCAGCGCATCCTTCGCGCGACCAATCCGGTACTTGCGAAGTCGGTCGAAATCAACACGAGACTCGTAGTCGACCCCCATGTGTCCCGGAGCCGATAATGGTGCTTCCTTTTTCATGGCTGTCTTCCTCCTACCGACCTAGTTCCTAGTTTGAAGATTCGCTTTCAAGTCCGTCTGAGATCTTCACGTCCTCTGATGTGAGGGTCATCCCAGAGGCAGCAGCTTGCTCAAGCAACAGCACCGAGAAGTCCATGTCAACGTTACCGTGGCCCACTGCCTGTTGAACAATCTGATGTGTCGCCGAAGCGATAGGCATCGGCACCTCAAGATTTCGCGCGGCAGCAAGGCCAAGATCAAAATCCTTACGCAAAAGAATTGGCGTGAACGTAGGAGTCATGTCCAGGTTAACAAAGGCCGGGCTCTTGTAACGAGTAAAGATAGATCCCATGACCGAATCATTGAGAAATTCCAGGAAGGCCGCACGGGGAACGCCTGCCTTCTCCGCAAAGATCGTGATCTCAGCCATGGACTGAGTTACAACTCCGAGGAAAATGTTGTGAGCAAGTTTGACCAGGCGAGCCAAATCGCCTTCACCTGCATACGTAGCCGCCTTAACAATGTGAAGGAGGATCGGCTCGACTTCCTCGAATACATCCTTCGGGCCCGAAGCAATCATTGTCAGCTTTCCAGCTTTTACGACTTTCCCATTTCCAGAAACCGGAGCCACAAGGTACTTGGTTCCTCGTTCTGCCGCCGCAAGGCGAACTGCCTCAGATGCCTCAACACTGACAGTTGAGCAGTCGACAATGATCTTTGGCGCAACCTTCTGGGTCAGCACGCCGCCAGTGCCAGTCGTGACCTGCAGCAAGTCTGATGATTCGGAGACCATCGAGAATACAATGTCGCACTTTGCTAATTCGGAGATCGTATCGACTATCTCTGCCCCGTAGGCCGCCAACGGTTCTGCCTTTGAACGGGTACGGTTGTAAACACTCACCTTCAGCCCTGCATTAAGGAGACGAGAAACCATGGCATAACCCATGCGCCCCGTACCGATCCAGCCGATAGTTGGGTTCGAATTATTTGTCATGTCAGTTCTCCTGTTGAGTCTTGGCTGGTGGGCGAGTCATTGTGGATGCGCCCAGATAAAGCCGGGCAACTTCGGGATCCTCAAGAAGCGTTGCTGCAACCCCGGTAATCCGCACAAGACCAGTTTCGAGAATTGCCCCTTGATCAGCTGCGGCCAATCCAGATCTGGCGTTCTGTTCTACTAGCAAAATCGTGCGACCAGCCGTTGCCAATCCTCTAATTGCTTCAAAGACCAAACGACGAGACTTTGGGTCCAGTCCAATTGAAGGTTCGTCAAGCAAGATGAGTTTGGGATCAAAAATCAGAGTGCGAGCAAGCTCCACCTGCTTCTGTTCACCACCGGAGAGCGAACCAGCGTGAGTATTGCGACGTTGAGTGACGATGGGAAAAATGTGCGCCGCTTCATCGATGCGATCCTGAATAACTTTCCGGCTTCGGATGAGATATCCACCCATCAACAAGTTGTCCCAGACTGTCATGCCAGGAAAAAGCGAGCGCTCTTGCGGTACATGCACTATGCCTCTACGCAGATTTTCCTTAGGTGTGTGCCCGGTGATGTCCTGACCTTCAAAGACAACGGTTCCCTCTTTGGGAGCTAAAAGACCAGAGACAGTCTTGAGAACCGTAGATTTTCCGGCGCCGTTTGGGCCAATAAGGCACATGACGTCGCCCTTTTTTAGTTCAAGGTTTACGCCCTTGAGCACCATGCCAGAGCCATAACCCGCTATTACGTCGGTGATCTTTAGCAATAGGTCAGTATTTGAAAGATTGATGTTTTTCATTTGATTGTCTCCTCAATCGCCTAGGTAGGCATCGAGTACCCGGGGGTCGGATTGGACTGTCAAAGGATCACCGGCAGCAATAGTTTTGCCGCGGTCAAGAACAATTACTGGATCACAAACGCGCATCACGAAACTCATATCGTGTTCGACGATCAAGAACGTCACACCTGCGGCGTTGTATGAACGGATGTGAGTAGCCATTGTCTCGATCAAGATCGGATTTACGCCCGCTGTGGGTTCATCCAACAAAACAAGGCGCGGCTTGCTCATGAGAACCGAGGCAAACTCGAGCAGTTTGCGCTGACCCCATGAAAGCTCGCTCGCATACAGATCGGCAACGTGACTGAGTTTGAACTCATCAAGAAGTTCGGATGCTCTGGCGCGATCATCGGCCGTAATTCGGCGACCGAAAAGATTCTTCCAACTGCCACCGCCTGCAACCACAAGGTTCTCTTGAACCGTGAGATCGGCAAAGACGCGCGCCTGTTGGAAAGTTCGGGTAAGGCCCTTGCGGTACAAAGTGCCAGGGCTCTGACCCTGGATCGATGTGCCGGCGAATTCCACTTTGCCGCTATCAGAGGGTAAGTAGCCTGTGATCAGGTTGAAGACCGTTGTCTTGCCCGAACCGTTGGGTCCAATCAAAGCGGTGATACTGCCTTTTTCGACCGTGAAAGAACAGGCATCCACAGCGGTGAGTTCGCCGAATTTCTTAGTGAGATTATCGACGCTCAGTAATACGCTCATGAATTGCTCCCTCCTGTAATCGCTGGTGTGCTGCTAATTCCGCTCATATTTCCCTGTTTCGCAAGTGAGGCAAGGCGACGCTTGCTGAGTACCGTGGGGAGTATTCCGCGCGGCAGAAGAAGCATGATGAGAAGGAATATCGATGCGTAAGCGATCAAATAGATCTGGCTGCCGCCAACGTAGTAGGCAAGCAGTTGCTGGGCAGGCATCAAGATTGCCGCGCCCAAAACCGGTCCCCATACAGTCGCGCGACCCCCAAGAAATGTCATCAAGACAATGGCAATTGTGATCAGTGGGTCGAAAGCAAATTGTGGGTAAATGAAGCCCAAGTAATAGGCCCAGATTCCCCCAGCCATTCCAGTGATTCCCACGCTCACTGCGAAAGCCATCACCTTCACGGCAGTGGTGCGAACACCAACACCGCGAGCCTTGTCTTCATCAGCACGAATGGAGGTCAATGCCATACCAAGTTTGGTTCTCGTGATGAAGTAAGCGATTCCCATCGCCAAGAGCAAGAGAGAAACCGCTGCAAAATAGAACGGTTGTTCAAAGATATCCAGGCGGAAGGGAGCCCTCGACAAGCCGGCACCTTGAGCTCCGCCAGTGAGACTCTTGAGGTTATATCCAAGAGTCTGCGCAACGAAAAGGAGGGTGATAGTAACGATGGCGAAGACGTCCGCCCTAGTCCTCATCGCAATCAACCCAATCGGTAGTGCAAGAATGGCGCATCCCAATCCGATCAAAGGCATGATGAAGAATGGCTGCCACCCGTTAGTTAGCAAATGCGTACTCTTGAAAATTGCCGCCATCGCGTAGGCACCGATTCCAAAGAATGCCGCATGGCCCAGAGATGGATACCCAGCAAAACCGCCTATGAGATTCCATGAGACCGACATTGCGGCGTAGAGCACGGTAAAGAACATCATGTTCCATATCCAGTGCTGTGGAAATAGCTGCGGCATCACAATCAGGGCGACTATGAAAACGCCACCACGTGCCAGCCCAATTCGGGTAAAGAATGGACTTGCACCTTCTTTAGATAATTTCACAGCGCACCTCGCTCAACTCGACCGAACATTCCTTGTGGGCGTATGAGCAATACAAGAAGCAGGACAACAAAGAACGTCATTTCCGACCACGTTGGAGACCAAGTAACTGCGGCAACGGAGGATACGACGCCGATAATCACGCCGGCGAGCACCGCACCACCAATTGACCCGAGACCGCCAAGTACAACAACGGATAACAATCTAGAGATTAAGTCGTAATGACTTCCCGAGTTAAAGGGGAAGAGGAGGCCATAGATGGAACCGGAGGCCGCTGCTGTCGCGATTCCAAGTCCAAACCCGTATGCCTTCACCCGATTTGAATCAACGCCGAGCAGTGTTGCAGATTGCGGATTCTGAACCGTCGCGCGAATAGCTCGACCAAAACGTGTCTTCTGCAGAATCACGTAAAGAAGTACTAACAACGCGCAAGAGACGATGAAGCCATAGAGGCGCACAGCGGATACAGAGAATCCGCCAATATCAAAAGCCTTGTTGGCGTACGAGGTATTAATGCTGCGATAGGTCGTGTGATAGGTGATGGACAAAATTCCTTCAACTAACAGTGCCAACGCAAATGTAATGAGAATCGAAAGCTCGGTCGCGTCTTCGCGTCGAAGAGGTCGAAGAAATAGCCAGTGGCCAACTACGCCAATGCCAAACATAAGTGGTGTCGTAATGAGAACCGCAACGAGTGGGTCAATTCCAAATTGAGTGAAAAGCGTGAAAGCCAGGTAAGCAGAAGCTATTACAAATGCTCCCTGCGCAAGGTTCACCACCTTCATCACACCAAAGATCAGCGTCTGGCCCGAGGCCATCAACGCATAAACCCCGCCGGTGAGAACACCCAAGATCACACCTTGGATCAGCGTATGCATTCTTTTGCCTCCTAAAGAAATCTAAGTGAGTGGTTTTGTGGCGGGTCCAGCGCAATACGTCGCTATTGCACTGGACCCGCCGATCAAACGGGTCCTACTTTGCTATCAACCAGCCCAGTTTGGCTTTGGTGCCTCTGGAGCGGACTGTGCAATTGCTGCTGGATAGACGGGCACGAGCTTGCCCTTCTGCCATTGAACCAACAAGTAACTTCCTTGAGGCTCTCCGATTGCATCCCATGACAGGTTGCCGAGCAGTGTTGCCCACGTTCCGGAGTGCAGCGTGGAGATGATTGTTGCGTTATCAACTTTGCCTGTCTTTGCAGCAACGAGTTCAAGAACCTGTCCTGCTGCATAAGCCTCAACAGATGAGTTGTCGATTCCAGTTGCATCTCCGCCGTACTTAGCGATGTATGCCTTGATGAAATCGGCACTGCCTGTTGCTGTACTGCTTGGGAACCAGTCACCTGAAGAAAAGACGCCTTCTGTATTGGCTGCGCCCACTTTGCTTGGGAACTCAACTGGTGAGTTAGCACCATTGCTCATGTACAGCCACTTTGGGTTGTAATGAAGCTGGATGAGCGCCTTCACTTGCTGGTAAGCATCAAGTGACTGCGTACCAGAAACGATTACATCTGGTTTGCTAGCAATCGCCTTTGTCATGATTGGAGTCAAGTCAGGAGTTTCTGCAGGGTATGTACCTGAATAAACAGTCTTGATTCCCGCTGCTTCGAAGCGTGCCTGAATGTTGGCGGCAATTGGCTGCGCAAACGGATCATCCAATGATGGATACGCGGCAGTCTTTGGTCGTTGTGCTGCTGGAAGAGCCAAGATGTAATCGGCAAATACATCGCCTTGCTTGACGATTGGTCCTGGCTGAATGAAGAAGAGGTTGCCCAACTTCTGAGCGAACACCTTAGGTCCGCCGCCGGCAGACTCGATAAATGCGTACTTGTAACGGTCAGCAACTTGCGAGGCTGGAACCGTTAACAAACTTGAGAACGGTCCGAAGACAAGATCCACTTTGTCACGAGTGATGAGGTTCTGGTAGTTGGTGACTACTTGCGTGGGGCTTGAAAGGTCATCAACAATCTTGAGTACAACCTGTCGTCCAAGAACGCCACCTTTTGCATTTACGGTGTCGGCCCAGAGTTCATAGCCCTTCTTTACGGCCGTGCCTGGATCTGCGAAGTCACCAGTGAGTGAGAGAGAAATTCCGATTACCAACGCCTTGGTGCTTGCCGTTGGAGTTGCTTTTGGTGTGGAGGCCGAGCATGCGCTCAGAACAACCAGAGCGGCGCCCACGACGGCGACAAGAGGAGCTCTCTTGAACCACCGCTTAGACAATCGATTGTTATTCATTCCGTTACCTTCCTAGTACGTAGATACGAACAATGAATGTGTCGAATCGTGGACGCTGGGGTACATACTCGCGTTCGACTTCGCCGCAGTTACTGACCCTTCACCTGCAGGGAGAAGGCAACAACTTTGGTCTGCTGGAACCGTAGGTCAGGAATATGTCGCCGTCAAGGGGTCTAATCCCAAGTCTTTGTAACGATTACGCATCTTCGCGACGGGTAGGACGTTGGTTTCATCAGGGTAATCACCTATTGTTGCCAAAATGGTCAGCACTCTTGCCGATGTCGCCGAAGCTGCAGGCGTACACCCCGGCACTGCCTCCAAGGCACTAAACCCAGAATCGCGACACTTGGTAGCCGCAGAGACCGTAAAGCGCGTCCTTGAAATTGCCACCAAGATGAATTACCAACCGAACTCCTTGGCACGGGGCCTGCGGACAAAACGCTCCTACACCGTCGGGTTCATGGTTCCAGATCTCATCAACCCTCTCTTTCCGCCAATTGTGCGAGGGGTTGAGGCAGTACTGGGACCTGCTGGGCTGAGCGCTCTTATCGTGAATACCGATAACGATCCCAAGAGGGAGATGCAACTCTTTGATACCTTGGTGAATCGTCGATGTGATGGCTTCATTCTTGCAACCGCGTTTAGAAATGACCCTGTAGTCAAAGAAATTGTGAAACGTAAAATTCCTGCCGTTCTCGTAAACCGGCTTACAGAAACACAACTCTTGCCTGCCGTAGTAGGTGATGAAGCAATCGAAGTCAGAGAAGCAATCGACCATCTGGTCAAACTTGGACATCGACGCATTGCCCACGTTGCAGGTCCGCAAAATTTGTCGACTGGCTACATTCGTTTACGTGCTTTCAAGGAAGTAATTAATGCAGTTGGGCTAGCCGAGGCAGATTGTCCAACCGTTGTCTCAACCGGTTACAACGAAAGTGCCGGTATGGATGCGATTGCAAAGCTGCTTGCCCGGCCAGGCCCAAGGCCCACCGCGATATTGGCCGCCAATGATCAATTGGCAATTGGCGTGATCGATGGCCTCAAGGCAGCTGGGTTGGATTGTCCGCGGGATATATCGGTAATTGGGTTCAATGACATTCCGATGATGGATCGCGTTCATCCAACCCTGACAACCTTTGCTCTTCCTAAACATCAGATGGGCGTAGAGGCAGCAGAGATATTGCGCGCCTGGATTGAAGGCGATGCCGCTCCAGAACCGAAAATTGTGTATTTGCGATGCCCGCTCGTAATCCGAGAGTCAACTGGACCTGCGCCTACTAACTAAACGTTCGCTGTTGGTCAGCACTCCGATGTAAGTCATGAAAATTCCAGTTACCAGATAGGCGCCCACATGAACGCCTTTCGAAGGCAAGAAGATATCGAATAGCAGCGCTCCAAAAAGCTGACCGCCAACACTAAAGAGCGTAAAAGTGAGCACACCCAGGTGCTGGACGACCGTCGATGCAAAAGCGATGTAAATAACCCCTGTCACGCCACCTAAGTACATCCACCAAGGATTCAACATCGGAGCGGATAGGTGTGAGTGATGAGAGACAAGCCCGCCGACAAAGAGCAGAAGCAACAAAATCGTTCCTGTAACGAAGTTCAATAACGTTGTTGCGAAACTCTGCCCAGAATGTTCGTTCACCTGTCCGTTCAGAGCACGTTGGAGCCCGATAATCCCGCCGGAAATTATCCCCAAGACAACTGCGGTTATCGAAAGACTCTTTGCATCCAAACGATCCCAGACCGAAATCACAACGGCAAGAACTGTAAGAACTGCAGCCGTGACTCTGCGAGAGGAAATATGTCTTTTACCTCCACCGGTGAGACCGAGGCGATCTACCAGCAAGGAAATGGCTGTCTGTCCAGAAATCACGGAGACCGAATAGATCGCGACACCAATCAACGGGACGATATGAGTTTGAATTGCAATCACTGTTCCGCCAAGTGCGCCACCGAATAGACGCCAGCGAGGAATCGCACCTGCCTTGACTGCGTTGCGAGTTCTGCGCAGACCGTTCTTTATCCCCTCGTGAAAATAGGTGATCGCCAGTACGACGATAAGACCTGAGCCAAAGGAGATGCACGCCGCTTCTAAACTGTTTTGCAGACGAAATGCGAGTTCTCCGTTCGCACGGGACTGCACCGCCACAAAGACTCCAGAGAGCGCTGCCAATAAATCCAACCGCATTAGGGATGAGTTCCTCCGAATTCCCTCTTATCGGCGACCCAATCCATAACAGCAAAAAGAACTCCTGATATAACAAATGTTAAATGGATGGCGATTCTTCCGATGGTGCCTTGGCCTATAACATCCTTGCCAGAAAGTTCAATGAAATCTTTGAGCAGTTCAATTACCGAAATGGCTACCAAAGAACCTATTAGCTTGATTTTCAAACCAGAGAAATCTATCGTCCCCATCCAGTGAGGTCGATCTTTCGAACCTTGCGCTACATCAATTCTGGAGACAAAATTCTCATATCCAGCAAACACCACCATCAAAATTAGATTTGCCAACAAAGTGAGATCCACCAAAGACAGCAGACTTAAGGTGAAAGCATGGGAGTCCAAATTCGCTGTGTGCCGCGCCAAAGTTATGAATTCAACAATGAACCTGTAACCAAGAAGTACTAAAACACCAGCCAAGCCCAGATATAAGGGGGCAAGCAACCATCGTGCTCGAAAAATTGTCACCTCTAAAAGGTGTGCAACTTTATTTGTCATACAAGGACTTTATCTCAATCCTCCAGTCGCGTGAAAGCTAATTCCCTAACGCTAAGGTCGTTGTGAGCCACTCTTCTTCAAGTTGAGCCTGGCCCGCTCGAACCACTTCTAACTCCCCGTCAATTTGGGCTAGTCGGACAGGGTCAAAGGCAGCTGCTTCCTGAGCGAGAAGTAGCGAGGAAATCTTCTCTGAAATCTTCTCCAACTGCCTTTCGAGCCGGACGAGGTCCTTCTTCAACTGCCTTTGCGAGGCGGCATTAGAGATCTCCTTCTTGGGAGACTCATTCTCATTCATCTGCGCGATCATTTCCTCGCGCTGTTCCAAGTATTGATCCACGCCCCGTGGCAGATCGCGAAGTTGCCCATCACCGAGCAACCCCACGAAACGATCGCACACACGTTCAAGAAAATATCGATCATGCGAGATCACCAAAATTGTTCCGCTGTAACTGTCAAGCAAATCTTCAAGTTCGGTCAAAGTCTCGATATCGAAATCGTTCGTGGGTTCATCAAGTAACAGAACGTTCGGACTATCCATTAACAAACGCGTCAGCTGCAGACGACGCTTTTCTCCACCAGAGAGGTCTCCAACTGGCGTCCATTGCGATTCACGATCGAAACCGAGACGCTCGCATAGTTGAGAGGCAGAGAGCTCTTTACCGTTTCCCAATTCAACGCGATTTGCCACATCCTCCACGGCCTCAAGGACTCTCCATTTGGGATTGAGCTCGGCTAAATGCTGCGTCAAGAAGGCCGGCTTCACGGTGACGCCTTTGACCAATTTGCCCGCCGTTAACTTGTTTTCACCCACCAAGGTACGAAGCAGAGTCGTCTTGCCGGCACCATTAATACCTACGATTCCAATTCGGTCACCAGGCCCAACATTCCAATAAACGTCATCGAGGAGTTCCTTCTCTCCAGCGCCGATGCGCGCGTGGTGCAATTCGTAAACCGTATTTCCAAGCCGATTCCTCGCGAATCGTAGAAGCTCAGTTCCGTCTCTGGGTGGCGGCTCGAATGCGATAAGTTCGTTGGCGGCATCCACGCGAAACTTTGGCTTAGAAGTGCGAGCCGGGGGTCCGCGCCGCAGCCATGCTAATTCCTTACGAATAAGCATGTTTCTGCGACCTTCTAGAACTGAAGCCTGCCTAGAGCGTTCGGCCTTGGAAAGTACGTAAGCAGAATAACCACCGTCGTACTCTTCGACTTTGCCATCAACGACCTCCCAAGTGCGATCGGTTACGGCATCGAGAAACCATCGATCGTGAGTGATGACTGCGACGGCGAGTTCCTTTCGTTGGTTCAAGTATCGAGAAAGCCAGGCGACACCTTCAACATCTAGATGGTTCGTTGGCTCGTCCAAGAGCAGAAGATCCACGTTGCTTATAAGAAGTTTGGCTAGGCCCACGCGGCGTCGTTCTCCACCAGATAAGGCGCTGAACTTTCTATCGAAGAATTCGTCCGAATGCCCGCCGAATAATCCGTCAAAGACTTCTCTGATTCCTGGCTCGCGAGCCCATTCGTGTTTCTCTTTGTCACCCAACACGACTTCGCCGACGGTCGCGGAAGGGTCAGCTACGTCAACTTGCGAGAGCAATCCAACTCGGATGTCATTAGTGCGTGTCACCCGACCGGCATCTGGCGGTTCGATGCCTGCTATCACTCGAAGCAGGGTGCTCTTACCTGATCCGTTACGGCCGACAATGCCGATTCGATCGCCCTCAGAGATTCCCAGTGACACGTCATCGAGTAAGGGGCGAATATCGAATGCCTTGAAAACCCCTTCGAGATTCACCAAGTTGCGCGCCATAAGAGCAGAGTCTAACTCTGTAAACCCGGAGGGAATTCTTCCTTAAAGTGCTCTGCCGACTACGTGGTAGCGAACTCCGGTCCATTTTGCTTCATCGGTTACACCCCGACCATCGAGAATTGTCTTAGCCCCTGGAAGGTCATGCGGTGCAAGATCGCGATATTGAGCATGATCTGCCTGAACTATTGCCGCGTCCACGGCTTCCCCGTAGTGATACGGAACGAATCCGTAGTGCGTGAGTTCGTCATCGGTATACATAGGATCGTGAACCATCACGAGCGCACCAAGCTCCTTCAATGCCGCGACCGTTGGAAACACGCCAGAAAATGCCGTCTCCTTTACGCCCCCACGATATGCAGCACCAAGAACAGCAATGCGTTGACCTTTGAGATCGCCATGAATCTTGGCCAATGTGTTAACAACATGTGCAGGCATTGCCGCATTCGCACTTCGCGCCGCGCTTACTACCGTCGCTGCAGGATCATTCCACAAGTAAAAGCGAGGATAGATAGGAATGCAGTGTCCACCTACTGCAATACCGGGGCGGTGGATGTGGGAGAAAGGTTGCGAATTGGATGCATCGATTACTTTCTGAACATCTATTCCATTGACTTCGGAAAAAAGCGCGAATTGGTTTGCGAGTGCAATATTCACATCACGGTAGGTCGTTTCTGCCAACTTTGCTAATTCAGAAGCCTCCGAACTTCCGAGATCCCAGACACCGTTGCCTTGAGCCAAATCGGGACGATCATCAAAATCAAGAACTTCTTGATAGAACTTCACGCCATGGGCGCCACTTGCATCGTTAATCCCACCGACCAATTTCGGATACTTTCTTAGGTCTGCAAAAACTCGTCCCGTGAAGACGCGCTCTGGCGAGAAGACCAGATGAAAATCGACTCCTGCCTTAAGACCGGACAACTTCTCCAACGCCGGAGCAAATCGGTTCCGTGTTGTTCCAACAGGCAAGGTAGTTTCGTAGGAAACGAGCGTGCCGGGCTTTAGCCCTTTTCCGATCGATTCGGTCGCAGCATCCATCCATCCAAAATCAGGAATTCCTTCATCGTCAACAAATAGCGGGACAACCACGACTACGGCATCGCTTTGAGCAACAGCAGAAGTCGTATCGGTTGTAGCACGAAGCGCTCCGCTCTTGACGACCCCCGCAAGGTATTCACCCAGGTGAGCCTCGCCGGGAAAGGGTTCTACTCCGGCATTTACAAGTTCAACCGTCTTCTCAATAACATCTGCACCGATGACGGAATGTCCCTTTCGAGCAAATTGAACTGCTAAGGGGAGACCGATTTTTCCTAGGGCGACGACGGTAATCTTCATCAATAAGTCCTTATCTATCGCTGTTTTACGAGAAGTGCCAGGCCATCATGGGCAGAGACCAGTTTATCGCCTTGGCGCTCCCAGGAATATTCATCGAGCATCGATTCAGTTATCGCGCTCGTAAACCGGGCTCGTTCGGCCACGATTTCAATAAACCGATCGGCGAGCTCATCGCCAAGACCGGCGGTAAAGACAAGGCCATTGCCCTGAAGCAGAACCTCCTCGGCCATCGTCTTCACGTCGCTCACGATGATCGGAATTCGAGCGTGCAAATACTCGAAGTACTTCGTCACAAGCGAGATCTCATGGTTCGGATAGTGCAAAATCGGGATGACTCCGCTTGTGGCATCGGAGGAGAAGGTGGAGACATACCATTCTGGAACATAAGGATGAACATGGACCCGATCGGCGACGCCAATTGAAATCGCGTGTGCCTGGAGTTTCTTCACGAATGGGGATTCGGGATTTACAACCAAACCGACATGGTGGCCTTTGGCTTTAACGAGCGCGTCAATCATCGCGTTTAAGCCGCGCTGCGGTGCAGCCGCACCTACGTAAATGTGAAGAGGAACTTCCGGAGCTAATCCAATTTTGGTTCGAATCGTCTTCATTTCTGAATCAACAGCAGGTTGAGTTCGACGCGGTGCATTGAGAACGACCGTGGGGCGAATCCGCAATTTGTAGTCGTCTTCCAACATTCCGGCGATGGTTTCCGACACCGTCATAACTATGTCCACCCGCTTGATTGAGGTGCGCTCAAGCAAAGTCATTGCACTCTGCCACACCGGATGCTTTCGATGAACTCCTTGAATATATTCGTGTGCATCGTAGAGAACTGCAATCCTCTTGCCCTTTGCTGCAGCTCTGTTTCTCGCGCGTAAAGCCAGACCGACCGTGTCGCAATCATTCGCGTGAATGATGTCTGGATTGAGTTGGTCGAGAATTTTCCCAAAGGCGAGTTCAGCATCCTTGAGAATGGGCCAACTGAAATAAAGAAATCTCGGCGATATCTTCAGCAGTCGGTGACTGGCCCAACGCCAGAAAAGCCTGTCAGTAGTGAATAGTTTGCAGCCGTAGCGAACAAATCGCTTACCACGAGGAAGATAGCGGTTGCTCAAATCAAGTATCTGATTGAATGGGAAAATGGGTGTCACTCGTCGCTTTGCAAAGGTGCTGACTATTGGCGCTCGAAGAATGTGAAAACCATTCATTTCCTCGGACTTAGGAACTGAGCCGATCAGTCCGGCAAGGAGGGTTACTTGATAACCAGCCGCGGTCAGGGTTTCGGCAGATTTAAGTACACGGGAATCTCCCACAGCATTGTTGGTGACAAGTGAAACGATGTGAAGTGATGCGCGATCTTGGGAATTCATAACCTTCAATTAACTAGATCTCGGAATCATTACTGTGGAATGAGTATTCGCGCTCTCGATGATTGCCTCTGCAACAACCACGGTGGCAAGGCCTTGTTCCATCGTCACAATGTCAGAGTGTTTGCCAAGTACAGCGTCACGGAAATGCTCGTGTTCCATTCGGAGAGGCTCGTGTTTTGCGATGGCGTAGCGGATGACGTCGCCTTCACTCACGCCACGGAACTGGGCAATTTCGTCCCACCCAGAGGTCACGGTTCCGTTTGCATAGAAAGTGAGATCGGCAGTGAGAGTGTCAGCGACAAACGCACCTTTTTCGCCAGTAAGAATCGTTACGCGCTCTTTTAGCGGACTAAGCCAGTTCACGAGGTGATTCGTCACTGTTCCATCAGCAAGGGTTCCGACGACTGCAACCAGGTCTTCATGCACTCGACCAGTCCGCAAGGCGGTGCGCGCAGAGACTGACGCGTAGGGCTGCCCGGTAATCCAGGATGTTAGGTCGATGTCGTGCGTTGCGAGATCTTTCACCACGCCGACGTCAGCGATACGTGCAGGAAATGGACCCTGACGGCGTGTTACGACTTGGTAGAGAGAACCGATTTGCTCAAGTCTGCGTCTGGCTTCTTGGAGGGAAGGGTTGTATCGCTCGATGTGCCCGACAGCCCCCACCAAACCAGCATCACTAAAGGCTTTAGTGAGTTCCTTTGAAGTCAGCGTGTCATGGGAAAGCGGCTTCTCCACCATCGCATGAATACCTGCGGCTGCAAGTTGTCGGCCAATTTCAAGGTGATAAATAGTTGGTACTGCCACCATCGCATAATCAATACCGAGGGCGATGAGTTCTTCAACGGATGCAACGACCGTTCGACCTTGCGCAACGCCTTGGGCGTCTCCTGCTGGATCAGAGACTCCGACAAAATCCACGCCGGGAAGCGAGGCGAGAACGCGGGCATGATGGCGACCCATCATTCCTAGCCCGACCAGGCCAGCTCGCAAATTACTCACGTGTTAGGCGCCTGCGCCGGCTATGGAGTTGATAACCGAGACGATGGTTTCCAGATCGACTTGAGAGAGGGCTGGATGCACTGGAATAGATAGGACTTCATTTGCCGCACTGGTTGTATTTGGCAGATCAAAAGTAAGCCCAAAGGAGGGAAGGCGGTGAACGGGAATTGGGTAGTACACGCCATTTCCAACACCACGCTTGGTCATCTCCGCGCCAAAAGCATCACGGTCATGCCCGACAACTCGGATTGTGTACTGGTGGTAGACGTGAACTGCCCCGGGCGCGACAAACGGGACGACTACTCCCTTGAGGTTCTCATCGAAGTATTTCGCATTTGCCTGTCGTTGTTCCGTCCATTTTGCCAATTTTCGAAGCTGAACTCGACCGATGGCCGCATGGATATCTGTCATGCGGGTGTTGAAGCCGACGATCTCGTTCTCGTATCGCTTCTCCATTCCTTGGTTACGAAGCAGACGCGACTGCCGGGCAATCTCATCAGAGGCAGTGGTAATCATCCCGCCCTCGCCCGACGTCATATTCTTCGTTGGATAGAAGGAGAAGACGCCCGCATCACCAATGGCACCAGCGGGGATTCCGTCAAAGGAAGCCCTATGCGCCTGGGCGGCATCTTCTACGACAAGGAGATTGTGACGTTTGGCAATTTCCATAATCTCAGTCATTGATGCTGGTTGACCATAAAGATGGACGGGCTGAATCGCCTTTGTTCGTGGCGTAATTGCAGCTTCAATCGCCTTTGGATCGATATTGAAAGTCCGAGGGTCGATATCAACGAATACAGGTGTGGCTCCGGTTAGCGCAACTGAATTTGCCGTCGCCGCGAAAGTAAAAGATGGCACGATAACTTCGTCCCCGGTATCCATACCTATTGCTTCAAGAGCCATGTGCAGTCCGGATGTTCCAGAATTCACGGCGATGCAGTGTCGGTTGGCAACGATGGCTGAGAATTCGGCCTCGAAGGCAGCGACCTCTGGACCTTGCGCCAACATTCCTGACTGGAGAACCCGGTCTACTGCTTCGCGCTCTTCGACGCCAATTAATGGTTTAGCTGCTGGGATCATTGTGCTCATTGATCTACTTCCGCGAGTGTGTTTGCGTCACGTTGGATATAACGTGCGCCGGTTTTTGGACAAGTAAATTTCCCAGCGCCATCATCGGTCAATGGTACGCCAGCCCTTCCGACCCAACGAATTCGCTTGGCAGGCACGCCTGCAACAAGTGCGAAGGCGGGGACATTTTTCGTCACCGTCGATCCAGCTGCCACAAGAGCCCACGCGCCAATTTCAACGGGTGCTATGCAGACACTGCCTGCCCCGATAGATGCACCCTCGCGAATTGTCACGCCAGTTGCTTCCCAATCACTGCCACTTTTCTGAGAACCATCTGGGTTGACCGCGCGTGGATATTCATCATTGGTCAAAATCACTCCCGGACCAATGAAGACCCCGGCTTCGAGGATTGCAGGTTCATAGACCAGGGCATAATTTTGGATTTTGCAGTTATCTCCAACAATGACGCCCGTTCCGATATATGCGCCACGCCCAACAATCACATTTTCTCCGAGGACGCTATCTTCTCTGACTTGTGAATAGTGCCAGATTGAAGAACCTTCGCCTATGCGGGCATTCGATGCCACGTCGGCAGTCTCATGGATTCTCGCTGAAGGCATGGGGCAACCCTACCTTTGGGCCTTGCTTAATCGCTCAATTGCCTTGGCGACGAGGTCGTAACTTGCACCACTGCGCCAGGAATCCACCTGCGCTTCGGCCCGTGCCCGCACCTCTCTATATTTATCGGGATTCTCAGCCCAAGAATTGAGGATTCCGGCAGTCTGGCCCGCCGTTAATTCTGTGGTGTCGAAATCCACGGTAGCTCCAGCCCGCGTTGAAATTATGACTTCTCGTGGTCGAGGCAAATCAGTTGTGATGACCGGAATTCCGCAGGCCAAATATTCACCGATCTTTGTCGGCCAAGCTCGCTGAAATGCTGGAGTATTTTCCAAAAGCGAAAGTCCTACCCAAGCTCCCGCCGCAAATTTCCATGAATCTTCCGGCTTGAGCGTCCCATAAAAATGCACGCGAGATGCTGCCGAGGATTGTTCTTTCCAGGCGAGTACTTTAGCCATGTCTTGGCTGGCAATTGTTCCCACTACATCGAGCTGCCAATCTGGCGCCAATTCGAGGGTTCGCAACATTGACCACAATCCGCGAGAGCCTCGAACATCGCCAACGTAGAGTGCGCGGGGAGTTGGATCCGGCTCATGCACGTCGGGAAGGAATCGAACATCGGGTGCGTTTGTTATTACGAGTCGCTTCTTGGCGACCAAGGGCCGAACCCATTCATCAACAACAATTGTCACATCTGCTCGCGACGTGGCAAATAGGGCGAGTTTGGCTAAGGCAATCGCAATAATTTTCGCGAAGCCCTTGGCCCAGGCCCGATCTTCAATGAGCAATCTGTAGTCCTCGCGGACATCGGCAACCCAGGGACGCTTACGAATTAATGAACTCGCCCATATCGCGATTGCGCCCTCCGGATCCGGCGTAAAAAGCACTTTGCCTCGTGCCCGCCATGGCAGCAAAAACGCGTTCGTAACTCGTGTGAATCGCGAACCTTTTGAAACTATATGGAATTTCACTCCTTCCGGTACGTCACATCTGTTTCCAGAACTAAACAGTTCGACGCGGAGACCTTCTGATACACACGAAGCCATGACGCGCTGTAAACGTGCATTAGACACATCGCGACCTGCGGCGAGAATACTTACGTCATATCTGGCCATTATCGAACCTTCAACATAACGTCGGAGTAGATGCCGCGCAGAACTTGCGCGTCACGATCCCACGAAAGTTCTGTTTTGGCCGCCCTAACGTTCCGTATCAATTCAGAATGTCGCGATATCGCCCTCGAAATAGCATCCTCCATCGACTTCGAATTCCCCGGCTCGTAAAGTTCACCTATGTCATATTGGCGAACTACCCTAGCCAATTCGGTGACGTCAGTTGCAATCACGGGAACTCCCGCATGAACCGCATGGAAGAGTTTGTTTGGTAGGGCAAGACGATGGGATTCAAACTGATCTGAATGCGTCACGAACACAAGGCCGGCGTTCTGCATCGCAGTTGTGACCGCCTCAATTGGTTGTGACGCCAAGACCTCAATGCCTAACTTTCTCGCCCGTGGCACGTGGCTTGCCGACCATTGATTCGCGTGCTCGCCCATCCAGCAAATTGGAACCGAAATCTTCTCTGCAACATCCATGCTCACTTCAAGCTCTCGGTAGGCGTCAATTCTCCCCGCATAAATGATTCCTCGCGGCGGGGTCGCGACTTTATCTGAATCTTCTTCACTACGAGGAAAACTATTGCGCACAACAAAAACTTTCTTGAGGCCACGTCGAGTTCGCATCAACTGCGCAATCGATTCGCCCACTGTGATCACTGCCACCGCCCTGGCTCCTAATCTTGCCTCTAGCCTGGCTTCGCCTCGATCGATAATTGGGGTGGGACGATATTGGCGCTGACGACCCAGCCACCATTCATGGCTGTCATATATAAATGGAACGTTGTGTTCCTCCGCTAGTCGAGCCCCTAACTCGAGGGCCGTGAAATCGTGCGCGTGGATAACTTCAAAGGAGAGAGGGGATGCAATCTTGTGGGCGCTCTCGGCCCACGTTTGGAAAGACCTTTTCCTGTGCAATGGTAGAAGAAACCATCTGGCCAATCGCAGGTACGGGGGCAGTTTCTTCGTCGTTAAGGAATCCATCCCCGAAGGCCGCAGCCCGGATCCACTTGAAGCTGTGAGAATCGAGATTCCTTTTGGCGCCTGGTAATCCGCAGGAACATTTCGACCGAGAATTGTTATATCAAAGCCGTCCTTCACCAAGCTCTGAGCCTCACGCAATACGCGTGTATCGCCCGCCACTGAGGTCGCCACTAGCATTAGAACGGTTCTTGGCCTCTGTTGGGTTGTCACAAGAGATAAAGATAGTGCCTACCAATAGGCTTACCCCATGTCTCAATGGATCCAAACAACTTCGGACTGGCTTGTGACCAATCATCTGCAGGTTCCGCTCTTCCTATTGCTCATCCTCCTTGCATTTGCTGAGGCCGCCGCCTTTGTCGGTTTTGTCTTGCCCGGTGAGACTTCGCTGCTGATCGGTGGAGTTCTCGCCCATCACAAGGTCTGGCCCTTATGGCTCTTTCTCCTCTGCGCCATTGTCGGAGCGATCGCGGGTGACTCTGTCGGATATGAAGTCGGAAAACATTTTGGGCCACGTATTGAAGTCTCACGAATGGGCCGACTCGTTGGTCCCAAAAGATGGCAACTGGCCCAACGGATATTCGATAAGTATCACGGCGGAGCGATCTTCTTTGGTCGAGCCCAAGCTCTCCTTCGAGCACTAGTACCAGCTCTAGCCGGCATGAACAAGGTTCCATATCGAACCTTCTTAAAATGGAATGCCGCCGGCGGGATCGTTTTTTCAACGATTATTGTTCTTTTGGGTTATGAATTCTCAGATAAATTGGCCAAAGTGGAACACGCATTGAAATACTGGGCAATCGGCTTTTTGACCGTAGTGGTCATTGTTTTCATCTATATAAAGCGCAAAGTTGAGACAATGATTGAAGCAGAAGTCGAATCGGAGTAACCTGCACGAGTGTCCAAAGTCAGCCGCCGTGGTTTCCTCTCGGTTCTAGGGGCCTTGATTCCTTCATTCTTCATGACCAAGGCAGAGGCCGTGCCGACTTTTTCATTCTCCAAGAATGGAGATCCCAAATTGGGTGCGCTACTGGGAGAGTCAAAAAGGATCAAGAATGGCCAAACTCAGATTTACTCTGGTCAGAGCGGCGGGCAGATGATCGAAGTGATTCTCACTAGAACAAATAAAGGACTTGTAGCACTAGATGGAACGTGCACACATCAAGGTTGTACTGTCGGTCTCGACAAGGCTCACAAAAAAATAGTCTGTCCCTGCCATCATTCAGTCTTTGATCCTTCAACGGGTGCGGTAATCCTCGGGCCAAACGGAACGTCTAAAAACTCGATCGGCCCTCTCAACAAGTACACGGTCACGGAGAAGGCCGGCAACATGTACATAAAGTAAGTTCTTTAGTTCAATTCAAAAGACTCTTCACTTTTAGGAATATAAACACTCCAATGCAACTGGTTTCGTAGTCGATCTGCGAGAGCTTTCTCAGAGTCAGGTTCTCCATGAACAACAAATACTTTTTTCGGATTCTTGAGGTCTCCTAACCAGGCGATCAATTCATCGGAATCCGCGTGAACAGAAAAACTCTCAACCTTTACTATTGCCGCGTGCACGGGGATCCACTTGCCGTGAATCTTCACCTGTGGCTCTCCTTCCTCCAAAGATCGCCCTCGACTTCCAGCGGCTTGATATCCAACGAGGATCACCGTATTTTTTGGATTGGGCAACATATGTGCCATGTGGTGGACTACTCGACCCCCGGTACCCATTCCGCTCGCCGAGATGATGATGCTCGTCTCTGTAATGTCATTGAGGGATTTGGAATCTTCGACCGTGCGCATCTCGGAAAGGTTTCCGGGATCGAATGGATCGATTGCTCTCCACTTCTTTGCTACCCCATCACGGAGTTCGGGTGCGTCTTTCTCAACCGCGTCCCTATAGAAATCCAAGGCAGTTAGGGCCATAGGCGAATCAACGTAGATGGGTATATTCGGAATCCCCCCGCTGCCGACCAATTCTCGCAAGGCCATCAAGATGACCTCGGTTCGATCTACCGCGAATGCCGGAATAAGAATGGACCCGCCTCGCTTTACGGCGGCATTTATTTCATCAGCGAAAGCGCTGGGATTAGATTCGTGAACTCGATCGCCATAGGTGGATTCGGTGACCAAAGCATCCAGCACCACAGAAGGGGCTCTATCCGGAGGGGAAAGCAATGGGTGATTACCCCTACCCATATCACCGGTGAAAAGGATCTCCTTGTCATCTATTTCCACCAGAACATAGGCCGATCCCAAGATGTGACCCGAGGGGAAGAATGTAGCGGAGACGTCGTCGGTCAGATTCTCCCTTGATCTGAAACTCACACTTGAAAAGTGATCCAAGGTCTTTTCTACATCATCCAAGTTGTACAGGGGAAGGGGAATGGGATGCTTAGAAAATCCCTTTTCTGCTGCATATTTGGCATCTTCCATCTGCAATTTTGCTGAATCCCGGAGAATTACCGTCGCCAATTTGATCGTGTATTCCGTGGCAAAAATCTTCTTCCGAAAACCTTGGCGTACGAGAAGCGGAAGGTAGCCGCAGTGATCGAGGTGGGCATGTGTTAGAACTATGGCATCAATACTTGCCGGATCTATAGGGAACGGATCCCAGTTCTTCCTGCGATCTTCTCGAAGCCCTTGAAAGAGGCCCGCATCCACCAAAACCTTGGACTTTTCGCTGGCAACGAGAAATTTGCTGCCAGTCACCGTTGTAGTCGCACCCAAGAAATCAATGGTTACTTTTCCCATGATCTAAGGGTATTCCTCTGTTAACCTTCCGTAACTAATCTCGGGGGAGACAATGACATCGGAATGATTGGGAGACTTGATGAACCGCAAAAAGATGACCTTGTTGGCCGTGGCAACTCTTGCCACAGTATTTATCCAACCAATGGCCCAATCTCAAGCAGCTGGATCTCAACACCCAGGTCACTCAAAGTTGTCGAGCTTCTATCCGACTGCAGGCAAATCAACCTCGACAGCAGCCTCGGTTGCGGCGGGACAGGGGGCGGTGACCTACCAGCAAGGCGGGACCATCATCTCCGAGCCCAACGTCTATGTGATTTGGTACGGCAACTGGGATGCGAATAGTTGTTCGGCTCCTAGGGGAACTGCTTCCACCCCGTCAATCATCAATGACTTCCTTGGTTCACTAGGAGAATCCGACTGGAACAAGATCAATACCACTTATTACCAGCAACTAAACGGCAAAAAGACATACGTCCAACCAACGGCAGAAGTTGAAGGTTGCACCGTTGATGCCGCATCGCAGGGTCTATCACTTGATGGGGAAACTGGCTCGCAAGTTTCCAATGTTGTAGAGCATGCTCTTTCGACTAAAGCTCTTAAGACTGATCCCAATGGTGTCTATCTGGTACTTACCGCGAGCAATGTGAATGTCGCCGACTTCATGACTCTCCTCTGTGCATACCACTGGGCGTACGACAATGCGCAAACCACAATTAAGTATGCATTTATCGGTGATGCGTCCACAAACATAAGCCAATGCGCGCCTCAAGTTTCAATTTCGCCGAACGGAAATCCTGCGGCCGATGCCATGGTCTCGGTAATAGCCCACGAATTTGTTGAAGCAGTCTCAGATCCGACCGGAACTTCTTGGTACGACCAGGCCGGCTTCGAAAATGCTGACAAGTGTGCCTGGACTTACGGAAAGGCATCAAAAACGACAAATGGTTCTTTTGCGAACATGACTCTTGGTCAGCGTCAATACTTGGTTCAACAAAATGTTGCGGCCAATACAAATACATGCGTGTTATCCCTCAAGACAAATGAGTCTGACCATTCATCTGGCTCTCACAAATAGAGGCTAGCAATCTCCCTCTTTTCGCCAAATACTAGGTAAAGTAGGCGTTAATCCGACAAATTTACCTAGGAGATTAAAAGAGTGGTTGAACCCGCATCCGTTATTGTCTCGATCCGCAACCTATCCCGCTCTTTCGGAAGTGTCCGAGCTGTGAACGGCGTGGATCTAGATATCTACGCCGGTGAGTTTCTCACTCTCCTTGGCCCCTCTGGATCCGGGAAAACAACAGTTCTTCGCATGATTGCTGGCTTTGAGAAGCCAGATACCGGAACTATTGAACTCGGTGGCAAGGATGTTTCTCAACTGCCACCGTATGAGCGAGATGTAAACACCGTTTTTCAAGATTATGCACTCTTTCCGCACATGGATGTTATTTCCAATATTGAATACGGTCTTCGCATTCAAGGTATCGAAAAAAACGAGCGTAGGTCGCGGGCTGAAAAAGCTTTGGAGCAGGTAAGACTCGAAGGCTACGGAAGTCGCAAGCCGGCTCAGCTCTCAGGTGGACAGCGGCAGCGCGTGGCCCTTGCGCGGGCGCTTGTAAATCGCCCTTCCGTACTGCTTCTTGATGAGCCGCTCGGTGCCCTTGATCTTAAACTGCGCGAACAGATGCAGATTGAATTAAAGGAATTGCAGCGCGAAGTCGGCATTACTTTTGTATTTGTCACACACGATCAAGAAGAAGCATTGACTATGAGTGATCGGATTGCCGTTTTCAATCAAGGAAAGATTGAGCAATTGGGGACTCCACGTGAAGTCTACGAAAACCCGCAAAGCCCCTTTGTATCGGAGTTCGTGGGACAAACTAACAAGATCATTCTTGATGACAAACATGTCAATATTCGGCCCGAATTCATCACGATCTCAAAGTCAAAGAAATACGGAGACCGTACGGTGACGGGCAAGCTTCACGACGCCATTTTCGTGGGTGCAATCACAAGATATCTCGTCCACACCGACCTCGGGCAGACGATAGTTTCGACTCAGCCGGATGGGGCCGTAGGCGTCGGAGATTCCGTTGTGCTTTCTTGGGAGTCCGAAAAAGAATTCCTGGTGAATTGAATTCATCAGGGGAACCGCGTTCAATCGCTGAGCGCGGGCTGTATAGAGGGAGGTACAGATGCGTAACAAGCGTCTGTTTTCGCAGATTGCTGCTGCATCTGCTGTAGCACTCATCCTTGCCGGCTGTAGTTCAAGCAGCCATAACGCATCAAAGACGACTCTCCCTAAAGTCGATATGATGAAAAGCCTTGGCACTGGAGAAGGTCAAGTAAATATCGTGGCTTGGGCTGGCTACGTTGAAAACGGATCAAATGATCCAAAAGTCAACTGGGTCAGAGATTTTGAGAAGGCCACCGGCTGCAAAGTGAACGTAAAAACCGGCTCAACATCGGATGACATGGTCGCGCTGATGAAGACCGGAGAATACGATGTCGTTTCAGCGTCGGGGGACGCATCTCTTCGCCTCATTTATGGTGGAGATGTTGCTCCAGTCAACACGGCTCTGGTTCCTAACTATGCGAACATATTTGCAGGATTAAAGAATCAACCGTGGAACTCGGTCGACGGTGTTGCCTACGGAATTCCCCATGGCCGCGGTGCAAATTTGCTGGCCTACCGAACCGACATCGTGAAACCTGCCCCAACATCTTGGGGAGCAGTCTTTGATCCAAACTCACCATACAAGGGCAAAATCACTGCATATGACTCCCCTATCTACATTGCAGATGCAGCGCTCTACTTGATGAAAACGCAGCCAGATCTTGGAATCAAATACCCGTATGCACTCGACCAGAAACAATTCGACGCCGCAGTTGCGTTGCTGAAGGTTCAGAAGCCGCTGATCGGGGAGTATTGGAGTGATGCCCTAAAGCACATTGCATCGTTGAAATCTGGCGGAACGGTTCTCGGAACGACATGGCAGTACAACATCAATGCCTCAAAGGCGGATCATGTGCCTGTTGAGGGATTCAAACCAGTAGAAGGTTCCACGGGCTGGTCGGACACTTGGATGGTTAGCAGCAAAGCAAAACATCCCAACTGCGCATACCTGTGGATGGATCACATCGTCTCGCCCAAAGCCAACGCGGCAGTTGCTGAATGGTTTGGCGAGGCACCATCCAATGCCAAGGCGTGCGATCTAACTTCGGATAAGAACTTCTGCACGACCTACCACGCAGCCGATGAGGCTTACTGGAAGGACGTTTACTACTGGAACACGGCAACTCAGGCGTGCCTGGACGGACGTACTGATGTGAAATGTGTGCCTTACTCAGAATGGGTCAAAGCCTGGTCCAGCCTGCGTAACGCGTAAGAGTGAACCGGGTGTGGGGACTTCCTCCGCACCCGGTTTCTTAATCTGGGTTTCCAATCAGTAAGCAGGGAGGCAGGGTGAAGCGTTCTATTGCAACGTGGATGCACAAACGTCCACAGGTTCGCCTTGCCGCCCTTCTTGCCGCCCCGACTCTCTGGTTGGTCGTTGCGTATCTAGGTGCTCTAGGCGCTCTACTAGTAACAGCCTTCTTTACTATCGATAGCTTCACCGGCAATGTCATTGCGAAATTCAACTTGGGCAATTTTCATGACATGCTTACCGACCCTGCGTACCGAAACGTCGTTCTTCGCACATTGGGAATCGCGATATCGGTAACGTTGATCTGCGCAATTTTTGCTATTCCGATGGCCTTCTTCATGGCAAAAATCGCAAAACCGAAGAACCAGAAGATTCTCGTGGCCCTCGTACTCACCCCTTTGTGGGCTTCGTATCTTGTCAAAATTTACGCATGGCGCACAATGTTGGAACCGCGTACCGGCGTGATGGATTGGATCCTGGGGCCTATCGGAATTCACTCCCCAGGATTTGGCGGGCCCGCAATCATCATCGGCCTGTCCTACCTGTGGCTTCCTTACATGATTCTGCCCATATACGCGGGCCTGGAGCGACTTCCGAATTCTTTGCTTGACGCATCAGGAGATCTCGGCGCGCGAAACTTCTATACATTCAGAAGAGTTATCTTGCCACTCATATTTCCCAGCTTGGTGGCCGGATCCATGTTTACATTCTCACTCACACTGGGTGACTACATCACCGCGCAAATCATTGGCGGCAAACTCCAGATGTTGGGAAATGTCGTCTACCAAAATTTCAGCATTAATCTTCCTTTCGCAGCCACCATCGCAACTATTCCGGTGGCGATTATGGCCATTTATCTCTGGCTTGTGCGGCGTACCGGTGCATTGGCAAGTCTGTAAATGACTATTTCAAATCGTGCCAGGTACGCGCTGATGTCTCTCATGGGAATCGGCCTGGCTTTTATTTATGTTCCACTCTCCGTTGTGGTGATCAACTCATTCAATAGCAGCCGTACCTTCAGTTGGCCGCCTTCGCGTTTCACCACTGAATGGTGGGGTAAGGCAATCTCAAATACGGGGGTTCGAAAAGCACTGTCGTGGAGTCTTGCAGCAGGCTTGTCTGCGACCTTCATCGCCTTATTGCTGGGCACATCATTGGCATTTGCAGTAAGCCGATACAACTTTTTTGGGAAAGACATCATTTCTCTCCTGGTGGTTCTGCCGATCTCTCTGCCGGGCGTCGTAACCGGTATTGCGCTAAGCAATGCTTTCAACCAACAGATCGGCCTTTCAACGGGGCTGCTCACCATCGTGATTGGGCACGCCACATTCTGCATTGTGGTTGTATACAACAACGCCCTCGCCCGACTTCGCAGAATGGGAACATCACTGCAAGAGGCATCCATGGACCTAGGCGCCAATGGCATCACCACATTCAGGTTAATCACCTTGCCGAACCTGGCATCAGCACTTTTCGCAGGTGGACTCCTTGCTTTCGGCCTTTCCTTCGATGAAATTGTCGTCACAACTTTTACGGCTGGTCCTGGCATCCAGACCCTGCCTATATGGATTTATAACAACCTTTTCCGGCCAAGTCAGGCGCCTATCGTCAATGTCGTCGCGGCAACCCTCGTTGTAGTTTCAGTAATTCCGATTTACTTATCGCAACGTTTGAGTCAAGATTCAACGAGTGGTGGACGCTTCTAAGGGAGATCAAGCATGAGACTTTACGGAACCTACGTACCTGCCAAGTGGGACGAACAGACAATAGAAATAATTGAAGATCACAAGAAGCTGACTAAGATCACTGCGGAATTCAACTTTGAAGGTGACATTGAAGGAATCGCAAAAGTGGAATATCTCATGTTCTACTCTTCATTTGATTCTGAGGACATGCACAAAGCTCATGCCTTCTACGTCGGACAGATACGGATCATAGGAATCCTCCAGGGGAAATCAGGAAGCTTTACCGTCAATGACATGGGAACTTTCGTCGGCGGTGGCGCCACCTCCGAGTTATCGATTATCCCTGGATCAGGTACGGGCGAACTGGAAGGCATCAGTGGAGTGGGCGAATACGCCGCCGATCAGAAGGGTTGCACGTGGGAGATGGAAGTCTCCCTCTAATCACTTTTTCGTAAAAGGAATAAAGCGAGGAATTCGCGCCGAGTACTCTGCGTATTCTGGATACTTCAATCTCAGATACTTCTCCTCGTATATAGACTTGAAATAGAACAGTACAGACAAGCAGAGCACTAAAAAATATTTGATGGCGCTGCCGCTATTAAGGGAAATTCCGAGGGCTAAGAGCAAGACGCTTGAATACATCGGGTGGCGAACATACCGATAGGGCCCGCTCATGCTGAGTTCCCCCTCCTCCTTGGGGATTGGTACGGCCGTAAGTGATCTGCGCAGACTTGCAGCACACACTAGGACTCCGATAACTCCGAACCACTCAAAGGGTGAACCCAAAAAGGTAAAACGGTGAATTTGTGGACCCATCTTTCGGTCAAGAAAAACTAATAGAACAAGCAATAATGCCTGGATAAATACAAACACCCATGCTTGGAATCGGTTTGGACTCTCCGATGTCGTGCTCATTGAAGATAGATTACCCTCATGGAGATTTCGTTGGTTCCAATACGCGAATCACCGAAGGATGCAGCCCTTGTGCTCTCTTGGGCACTGGCCTTGTGGGGCGACCACTTTCCCAACTATTCACCTCAGGATTGGACTGATTTCTACACGAATTCAGTTCGAGCAAACTATCAATCGTGGGAAGGCGAAGGCCAGGAACTCGTTTTCATCGCCAAACATGGCACAGAGACAGTTGGCACAATCAGCCTTGTTGATTTTGACGAGCTAGAAGAGTTCCGCCATTTGAAACCCTGGATCGCAGCCTTTATCGTCAATCCAGAATTGCGTGGCGAAGGTATCGGAACGCAGATACTCACTTTGCTTGAAGAGAAGGCGCTTTCACTCGGAATCAGAGTTCTTCATCTCTGGACCGAGGATCAAAGCGCCTTCTACAACAAACGTGGATACCAACCTCTAGTTTCGTCAAAATTGGGGAATCTCGACATTGACGTTATGCAGAAGGATCTATCCCACTAGCTATTCGTGGTCAAGATGCACGTAGGCAACCGCTTCTATTGCCTTGGGATCTTTTGAGTGCAAGTACCGGAGTGCGACTAGCCCCAAAATCATCCAGACGGCCATTGCATATGCCGAATAGGTTAGAGGTGCTGCCAATGGAACGATGAAGCTAAGTCCCGGTATTCCAGTAAATCCTGCTGCGCTGAAAAACCCTGGGATCAAGAACACAATTCCAACAATGGGCACAAAGATGTGGATCACCGGGTGGCGCTCATCTTTGCGGTGTTTTGCAAAGTATCCGATACACGCGAGGTTTGCCACGATGTATACGAGGACGACAATAATCACCAATCCTGTAGCAACTACACCAAATGCGACCTGAGGTGTGTATTTTGCGCCGAGACCCAACCCAATAATCAATCCAAGTATCAACTGAAGGACAATTGCGTTCCGTGGAGATTTGAACTTAGGATCCAGTTTAGAAAGCGATCGTGGGAAAGCTCCGATACGACCAAAGGCATACGCCGTACGAGTAAAGACATTCGCACCAGCGTTGGCATTTGCCAATGTCGAATTGATAATGGCGAATAGAACCAGAACCCAGAATAATGTTGAGACGCTTTTTGCAAGACCATCCCATGGGACACCATTGTTGTAACTTGAGAAACCCTTAAATTTATCTGGGCCGTATGCCACTGTTGCGGCGTAAGTGGTAAAGGTATAGAGCACTCCAATGGAAACAGTGGCGATCATGATCGCGCGAGGAACATTTCTTCGTGGATTTTCCGCCTCCTCTGCTAGCGGTGCGGCAGCTTCAAAACCTGAGAAGGCCAGGAGGGTGAAAACAGAGCCTGCGATAACGCCTGACCATCCTGAGAATCCTGGCGCATTCGCGTGCGCAGTTGTGAAGACAGAGAGAGTATTCGCGCTGCCCGCCTTTATAACCAATACGACTGCCAGCACACTGAAAACCGTAATCTCGATGAAGCCGAGCCAAGTTCCGACCTTCGCCGAAGTCTTTACCCCGCGCCACACCAGTCCGCATATCAGCAGCGTTCCTACAGCGGTGAAGACCCACCATGCTCCGATGGGAAAGGATTTCTGCTGTGAATTCCATTCGCCAGCAACTGTGTAGCCCAGTTGAAGCATAACGAGAGGAACAATGAGGATTTCAACTGCCGAATATCCCCACCCCACTAGGAAGCCTACCCATGGCCGGAGTCCGACCGCACTGTAGGTTGCTACTGAACCAGCCGCAGGAATGTGCTTGGCGAGTTGTCCGATACTTGAAGCCGTAAAAAGTATCCCGATAAACGCCACGATCACTGCAAGTGGAAGTGCCCCACCTGCAAGCGGTGAACCAAATGGGATTGAAGCCGCGATTGCAGCTCCGGGTGCCATCGAACAGATGGACTGGAATACAACTTCGCGTAGTCCGATTGCATTGCGCTCCAGGCGTGGTGCCGAGTCGAAATTGCTCAACTTTTTCTCCTCTTTGTAGTTGGTGGTGGTATTTTCCCTAACTAGAGTTTTAGTCCCTTTGCTCTTTCTCTTAGACTTGAATGCATTCCTGAATAGGCATGAGTCTCCGGAAGTAGATTTTTTGCCGCCATAATTACGACGCTAAAGTTTGCATCAACGACGTTGGCGATCGGTGCTTTGGTGATCTGCGAGAGCAATTGATACGAATCCATTGGGTGCAATGCGTAAAGGTCCTCGAACCACCTGACCATTTCAAGTTGTCCTATCCGCCACGAATCCTCCATCGGGCGCGAGGACCCAACCGCCATGTAGTAATCGTCGTTTTCAATGCGTGGCCAAGCAGTCCCAGCACCCTTGATAAGATCAACGATGATCATGGAATTCATCGCACCTTCTACAGCCGTACCGCATGCCTCACCTTCGCCCTGACGATAATGACCATCACCTACCGAAAAGAGTGCTCCTTCCACGTTTACGCCCAAATAGATCGTCGAACCGGCACACACCTCGGGCGAATCCATGTTGCCTCCGAAACGCTCGGGCACCAGGCTCGATCGGACTTCGCCGCCGCTTGGGGCCACGCCGATTGTGCCCAACATGCACTCGATCGGTAGTTCTACTGAGAATTCTCCAAACCGCGACTCGAATCCAACTGTGTTCTTTGATGAATCAACTTCGTATATCCACGTGGTATCAGGAAGGGGATCCTGCAAGGTTGCTGTGCGATCAGTTGACGTCAATCCTCCAAAGAAAGGAATAGTGCTTGAAACTCCATAGCCCCTGGCCGGCTTCAAATCTACAATGTGAATCGCCAAGGTATCACCGGGCTCTGCGCCTTCAACGTAGAAAGGGCCAGTTTGCGGATTCACGTGATGGAGGTCAACCTTTTCTGATGAAAGGTCCTTGACACTCTTAATCGTGTTATTGAATGCATCCTCAGTCCACAGCTTCATGGCGGATCCGGGCTTAATTCGCAACACCGGTTTCACTCCGCCAAATGTGTAGGCAAATTGGTCAAAAGTGGGCTTAAATTCAAAAATCTCCATGGTTAATTCTAAGGTTCGTATGCGCGACCAACTCATTTCGACACCCTTGCAACAGATTCTGACGCGGCTCCACGTTACTGGACAGTAAATTGAAAAACCCGACCATGGGAGCGCCTGGCGGCAGTGGCTACCAGGAATACTCATTCTTGCAGGCGCGACTCTATTTTCTCGCGCAAGGAACCGGCAATAAAACCGCGCACATCCAATACATTCCGTTAGCATACCTGCATGCTTTCTAAAGGCAGAACACGAATCGACGGCCTGCTCGGATTAGTTGCCGTCGGTGGCGGTTTGGCGCTCTCGCAATTCTTTGCCTCGTTAAAAAGTAATCTAAACGCTCCTGTCGTTTCAATTGGGAACCGTGTTATCGATCACGTACCAGAGCGCGTCAAGGAATTCGCGATTAGATCCTTCGGCGTCAATGATAAGCAAGCATTAGTGATCACGATCTATTTGGTCGTCCTGATCTTGGCCGTGGTCATCGGGCATCTATATTTTTCTGGGAAGAAGAGCCGGGCAACATCAACGGTCGCGCTCATGACCCTCATCGGCGCGACTTCGGCCTTCTTTGATGCCAGCTCCGACGTGCTCTCTCTGCTTCCATCGTTGGTTAGCGGTGGTACCACTCTTTGGATTCTGCGTTTGCTTAAGAGTCGCGCAACTGCCACTGACGTAGAAGAAGGAAGGCTAAATCGGCGAGAACTTCTCAAAACGGTGGGGTTCATCGCAGCGGGATCGGCGGGCGCAGTATTCGTCGGCAATTTCTTTCACACTCATGCCAGCGCGCAATTGAAGAGATTAAATATCGTCCTGCCTAAAGCACTGAAGTTCCTGCCGCCTCCGCCAAAAGATCCAGCGCTGACTACCCCCGGTCTTTCAAAACTTTTCACGCCGAATAATGAGTTCTACAGGATTGATACGGCCATCATCGTCCCAAATATCAATATTGACACCTGGCGCCTGCGTATTGACGGCATGGTAGATAACCCCACCGAATTTACGTATAAAGAACTTACGGATAGACCTGTTTTCCAACTCGATGACACCATCGCTTGTGTTTCAAATGAAGTTGGCGGAAACCTTGTAGGAAACGCCCGGTGGCTTGGAATTCGCCTTGATGACTTGATAAAAGAGGCCTCACCTTCGGGTTCGGCTGATCAAGTGATGGGGCACTCAGTAGACGGCTTTACCGCTGGCTTTCCACTTGCTGCCCTCGATGGACGAGACGCGATGATTGCGATAGGAATGAACGGCGAACCGTTGCCGATTGATCATGGTTTCCCCGCGCGAATTATCGTTCCTGGCTTGTACGGCTACGTATCTGCTACAAAGTGGCTCACCAGAATTGAACTAACGCGCTTCGATCGGGCGCAGGGCTATTGGATACCCAGAGGTTGGTCTGCGCAAGCGCCAATCAAGACATCTTCAAGAATCGATACACCTGCGATTGGAAGTTCTGTGAAGTCCGGCAATAGAGCCATTGCGGGAGTTGCGTGGGCACCAACGCGGGGGATTTCCAAAGTTGAAGTTCGCGTCGACAACGACCCCTGGCGCACTGCAACTCTTGGACCTGCACTGGCAAAGACCACATGGCGACAATGGTGGATTGATTGGGATGCAAAACCCGGAACGAGGACTATTACAGTGCGGGCAACAGATGGAAAGGGAGAACTTCAATCAAGTAGAAGCGTCCCTGTGGTCCCCGATGGCGCCGAAGGTTGGCATACCGTGGACGTCACCGTTCGATAACTATGTGGCCTCACGCCACTTAATGACCATCGGTCCTTCGGGAGGTCTGCTCTGGGAAATCAGTGCGGCCAGGCGAGTTATCACGAGTGCGCCGCCTATTCAGCGAGTTCTTGGACGAATTTCCTAAGCCAGGCGCTAAAGCTCGGTCCCAAGTCTTCGCGCTCAACAGCAAGTTTCACGACTGCTTGGAGATATCCCAATTTGTCTCCTGTGTCGTAGCGACGTCCAGTGAAGATAACCCCGTGGACGGGCCCACCTCTATCAGGACGTTGCGTGAGCTCCTGAATCGCATCAGTTAATTGAATTTCTCCGCCGCGACCCGGCTTAGTCTTTTCCAATACTTCAAAAATCTCCGGCGTTAAAAGATAGCGGCCGATCACAGCAAAATTACTTGGTGCACTTTCAACGGGTGGCTTCTCAACCAACCCGGTTATGCGAACGACGTTCTCAAATCCGGCAGTGGGTGCAATCGGCGCGACAGCTGCGGCGCCATAGAGTGATATCTCGCTGACGGGCACTTCCATGAGGGCTAAGACGGTGCCACCAAACTTCTTATGCGCGGCAATCATGTCGGGCAATATGGGATCGCGTGGATCGATTAGATCGTCACCGAGGAGAACTGCAAAAGGTTCATCGCCGACAAATGCGGCAGCGGTAAGTACCGCGTCTCCAAGGCCACGCGGATGTGCCTGGCGAACGTAGTGCATATTCGCCATTTCAGTAGATTCTCGGACCGCTGCCAATAGATCAAATCGACCCTTCTCCTCCAACATGCCCTCGAGTTCGACTGCACGGTCGAAGTGGTCTTCGAGGGCCCGTTTATTACGCCCGGTCACCATGACGATTTCCGTTAAACCAGCAGCCGCGGCTTCTTCCACCACGTACTGAATGGCTGGCTCGTCAACGACGGGCAACATCTCTTTAGGCATCGCCTTCGTGGCCGGAAGAAAGCGCGTACCCATACCTGCTGCGGGAATCACTGCTTTTCTAATCACGGCCGATGAATCGATATTTGGCATGCGCTCACGCTAGCGCATGAGTAATGAGTAGTCACCATCGCGTTCGAGCAGATTTTTCCGACATTTCGAGTAGTTCGCGGAGATTCAACATCGACCCACCTTTCTCCAGTTTCCGACGTTCAATTTCGGTTGCCAGAGCAAGAAAAATTATGGCTGTTGTCAATGCATCACCAAGGGCGTGGTGAGGAGAGTAGACAGGCAATTTGAGAGCCCTAGCAAGAAGTTCCAGTGAGGGCTCTTGATCAATATCATCTTCGACAAACTCGCATGCTCTCGCAAGACCAGCCGTATCGATCATTCGCTTTGAATAATCTATATCTAGATTCCTAAGACGTTCCTTGAGAAAGGCGTTCTCAATCCAGGCAGCGTGCGCGATCACAACCCGACCCCTTAGAAGATCGGCAATTTCGGGCATTACCGACTCAATCGGGGCTGCATCAGCAAGATCGACGGCGCGAATACCGTGAATCCGAATTGAGTTCGAGGTTGGATCCTGTTTTGGACGGACTTCCCTGTAATAGTTTGCCTCGGTAATGATCCGTGCCGACTGGATCTGCACAGCGCCGATAGAGATGATTTCATCGGTTTTGAAATCCAAACCTGTGGTCTCTAGATCGATTGCGCAGTAATTGATTTCTCGCCAATTTGAATCTAGATCTGAGTTGGCGCGACGATTGAGTTTTGCAAACCAACTCAAGTGACTCTCGATTCCCACTCACTCTGAATGCGATTTTGAATTGCAGCCACTGCCCTGAACGACTCACGCAGATGCCTTCTCGTTAGCGAGTCAAGATTCTGCGGAGAAATCCAACTAGAACCTGTCTTCCCACTTCGAATGGAGATGATCTCTTGCTCAAAAATGAGTTGGTAGATATCTTCGAAAGCATTGGTAAGGACCTCCGCCTCATCTTCTTTCAACAACCCGCCTAACGCAGCTCGTTTGAGGCGGTCAAGGGTTCCACCACGAACATCTCCCTGGGCGATAGCCAACCAGCGCGCGAGCGAGGAGATTGGCGTCAAGCCCCCTTTCTTTAAATCCAGCTCTCCAGAATGTTCTCCGGAATTCTCAACCACGAGACCTCTGACAAAACCGACGGGAGGTTTTTTGGCAAGAGTGAATCGAAGGAGTTCTGAGAGAAATTCCCTACTACGTGTCGTTGCGCGAATTGTGTCCGTGATCGTGCGACCAAGGGTCAGTTGCGTAAGTGGCTGGCTATCGGCCGCGATCGAGGAGAGAAGCAGCGCACCTGCGCGTGATGGATCAGAAAGCCAGCCTTGTGAGATATCGACCCACGCCGATCGAGAGCGGCTAAAGAGTGGGTTATCTGCATTGGCACCGTTTGGACATCGGTGTAGCGAACACCTCTCCATCAGGTTGAGCACCTGCTTTGCACCATTTTGAATTTCATCTGAAAGATCCACCGAATTTGGCAAATCAGCCCAAACGATCGCAGTATCGACATCGGATATGGGGAGAGGCTCTCGCCGAGCCATAGATCCCAGGATGAGCCATGAATGAGTTATCGGACTTTCAACTGCATCGGTTAGATCCAATACCCGCGTGAGAACCGCGCCAACAATTGCCGACATCAGCGCTCCAACATGTAGCGCAGGGATCCCAGTGTCATGCAATTCAACCAGTGAGGGCAGAAGCAACTTGGATGCGACAGAGAGCTCGTCGATGCTTTGCGCAGATTCAATCGCTGCTCGAATCAGCAGGGGGTTGCGCAGTTCAACCGAAGATAGATCCATGGCTCTAACTATGCCGATAGGTTGTTCATGTTCGTCGGCCACCACAAGGTGATGTACTCCGGCTTCGACCATAAGAAGGAAGGCCGCCGCCAGAGTCGTATTATTTGGCACTGTAATAACCGGCGAACTCATAATCATATAAATTGGGTCGTCGATGCTTACATCGCCAACACCAACTTTGCTCCGGAAATCACGGTCGGTGACAAGCCCGAGCTCGGTCCTGGATTTGATCAGCGCGCAAGATTGTTCGGCTTCTGTAATCGCCATAGCCACCTTGCGGACTGAATCTGTCGCATCGCACCAGACAATTTGTCGCATATAACGTGTGACGTTGGACTGGGTATCAGACAACAGAGCATTGGATGTAAGTCGATGACGTGTCACGACCGTGCCAAAGTGATTGAACTGAAGGGAGCTTGCGTCGCGGACAATCGTTCGAGGATCCGGTAGTCGATAGCAAAGTGTTTCCTCCGCAGCACGTACCGAATACTGAGGCGGTAGTCCCGTTAAAACTGAAATGTGCCCGAAGGCATCTCCGGGTGCAAGTTGATCAATGACGTTGCCTCGATCAAGGACTTCAACAGAGCCTGTTCGAACAATGTAAATGTGATCCAGGGGCGGTGAGCCGGCGCTAACAATCACAGCCCCATTGCCGAAGTATTCGACCTCCACTTTGCTAGCCAGCCGTTCTATATCGTCGGCGGTGAGGGCGTCGAAGGGCGACTGCTTAGCCAAGAAGTCAGAGAACTCTTGCACGGTTAGCCTCTCTGAGAAAGTTTGTTGGTCTTCCTGATTTGAACTATCAGGCTCACCAATGCAAGCAGAATCATGAAGCAGATCACGCCGATTACAATCAAATACACATCACGTGGGGCATGATGCGCGGCTATCAAGATGTACATCTGTGGTGTTATGAAACTGACCGCCGCCGCCCATGCCCACTTCCGAACCGCCTTCCACTCCCTTCTTACGACGCAGACTGTCAGGCGCGCAGTCGAAATTCCGTAAGTCCAGGAGGTAATGGCATCGATGACGAAGAAAACTATGGGGTTAACGCCGTACTTGCTCAGGGCCTTCCACACAACAAGTGTTGCGACTACCGTGTAAAGCAAAATAGTACTTGCCCACAACCGCTCCACAATGATCGTCTTGCGCGTTCGCGGAGCTGCTGGATTCTTAGGTTGTCTATCCACGGAATCAGAGTACAAGAGGTTTGACTCGACAACTATGTCCGAGAATCTAATCGAGGTGAGTGGTCTCACATAGCTGATGTGAACCACCGGATCTGAGACGACTTCGGGAAGTTCGACATATCCAGCCAATTGGGATACCGGATTTAAAAATAGCTTTTCTCCAGCATTTAGTTTGATCGGGATTCGAGCAACGTGAAGTTCATCCAATAGCCCTGCGTTCATGAATTGCTGAATCGTGTAGGCACCACCGCCAACTCGGACATCTTGGTCCCCGGCCGCATTCCCCGCCAGTTCAAATGCTTCTCTAATCCCACCGGTAACAAAGTTGAATACCGTTTTATTGCCCATATCCAAAACTTGCCGCGGGTAATGCGTTAATACATAAACCGGATGTCGGTAACCAGGACTTGGGCCCCACCAACCCTTCCAGTTCTCATCGGGCCATTCGCCCCTAATCGGACCAAACATATTTCTTCCCAATAGGTGAGGTTTTGGATTGACGCTCGCCCGCCATGTAACCGTCTTCTGATACTGAAATGTTCAAAGCCAAAAATTTCGTCATGTCACACTCTCCGAGTTTGTCGGACCAATTTATAGATTTCAAACCATAGAACACTTCCGAAACCGGCCGCAAGAACCAGAATCCATTCAGAGAAATTGAGATAGGCGAGGTTGAAGGATTCCCGCATGATCGGGACGTTCACCAGAAGAAACAACATACCAACGCCGCCTCCAAGTACCCATTTAATTGTCTTGTTCCTCCGCTCGCGGAATGTCTGAAAAATTGAAAGATGTTGCGATCGATTAACAAGGACTAGAGCGATATTTCCGAGCATGAGCGTTCCAAAACTCAACGTCCGCACTAGATCATCGCTCTTGCCTGATTTCAGCGCCCATATATACACGGCAAGGACGAAAAAGAGCACGCCGATGCCTTGTGCGATTGAGAATCCCAGGCTGCGCCTGTCGAATATCTTGGCATTAACGTCGCGAGGTTTGCGATTCATGATGGTTGGATCAGCCTGCTCGGATTCAAAAACAATCGAGGAGGCGGGGTCGATAATCAATTCAAGAAAGGCAATCTGTGCGGGTAGAAGTACAAGTGGCCACTTAGTCACGAAAACTGGAATCAGTGCCATTCCGAATATCGGGACGTGAACCGCAATTATGTACGACATCGCTTTCTGAAGGTTGGCAAAAATTCCCCGGCCTTGCCGAATTCCGCTTGCGATTGATGTGAAATCGTCGTCCGTGATAACTAGAGATGCTGCCTCTCTAGCCACGTCCGTACCGCGACCTCCCATAGCAATGCCGATATCAGCGGCACGAAGCGCTGGTGCGTCATTGACTCCATCACCTGTCATACCTACTACTTCGCCATCAAGTTTGAGTGCACGAACGAGTCGCAATTTCTGCTCAGGAACCATTCGGGCAAAAATGCATACACTTTTGATTCGTTCTGCTAATTCAAGATCGCTCATCTTGCCCAATTCGGGGCCGGTTATCACACCTGCATCGCAGTTGAGGCCAACTTCTTTGGCAACTGACATTGCAGTACCCGGATAATCGCCGGTAATCATGACGGTGCGCACTCCAGCGCGGGCGCACTCCGCAACGGCCTCTGGCACTCCAGGGCGAACCGGATCATGTAAATGAACGAGTCCAAGGTAGGTGAATTCAAGTTCCGTGGGAG
Organism: Actinomycetes bacterium; assembly: GCA_025355765.1. Taxonomy (GTDB): domain Bacteria; phylum Actinomycetota; class Actinomycetes; order Nanopelagicales; family Nanopelagicaceae; genus QYPT01. Next base: position 2,788 of record JANXZB010000071.1, on the reverse strand, counting down.
AATCAGGAAGTACAGAAGTGATCGCAATCTTCGCCTTCGCTACTCCTAATACGCGAAAGCCGCGCTCTGTCGCATCATCGACATCCTTTAAGATGGTCTCAACTTCACGCTCATTAAGGCGACAAAGAGTTGCAATGGCCTCTGGTGCCCCCTTTGAAGCAGCGACGTAGCCTTCACCGGTCTGCCACACATTGGACATGGCCATGAATTTTCCAGTTATGGGGTACTCGCGCACCAAATTCAAGTTCTGCTCATAGGTTGCAATAGCGTGAAATGCCTTGTCCATAGGATCAAAGGGATTGATCGGCGAGGCAAGCAATGCAGTTTGTGTGATATCACGATAGATATCGGGGATCGGCCCATTATTTAGTACCAGCAAATCGCCGTCAATCTTCAATTCATGCACTGCCATCTGATTCATAGTGATAGTGCCGGTCTTATCTACGCAGATGACAGTCGCCGAGCCGAGAGTTTCAATTACCGCTGCCCTGCGGGCGATCACCCCCTTCTGAGACATGCGCCAAGCGCCAATGGCCAGAAAGAGAGTAAGTACGACGGGAAACTCCTCAGGTATGAGAGCCATCGATGCAGCTATGCCGGCCAGTGATCCTTCGACCCAATCGTTCCTCGTCACGCCGTAGATCACTACAACCGAGGCGGCAGCGACCAACGCGCCAATGTAGATAACGCGCACAAGGCGGTCGATTTCTCTCTGTAAGTGAGTTCTTTCTATTTCAATACTCTGAAGCGCGGTGCCAATTTTCCCGAGTTCGGTCCTCGCCCCTGTATTTTCAATCACAACTCGGCCATAACCCGTCACGATCAATGTGCCCGAAAAAACAGGGTCATTGACGTTCTTATAGCGAGAAAGAGACTCACCTGTCAGCAATGACTCATCAACGCTGAGATTCGACGCGCTAATGAAGCGCCCGTCGGCAGGGACTCGGTCTCCTTCGCTAAGAATCACTAGATCCCCTCGGACAACATCTCGCCCCGGAATCCTTCTTTCAATTCCATCTCGAACCACGAGTGCCCTGGGAGAGGAAAGATCGCGCAAAGCTTCCAACGCTTTTTCTGTTCTACTTGATTGGTACAGAGAAATGCCCACGACAATGAAGACGGTAAGCATTAGGACTGCAGCATCCAAAGGCTCGGACACTATGAAGTTGATAAGGCCCGCGGCGACCAGAAGAGTAAGCATTGGCTCACGCACAACGGTAATAAAGCGTTGCGGTAGATTTCTTGGTTTGGCGCTTGGAAGAACATTAGGACCGTCAGCGAGCAAACGACTCTCAGCCTCACCTTTAGTGAGTCCAATTGAATTCACCTAATCAGTGTATTACCGAGCCCGGAGCGTCCCGAGGGAATGTGATGGACATCAATTGTCGATCCAGCGCTTCACACTCCTACTACTAACCATTGCGACAACTATGGGATTGATTTTGGGGGCAATTCCAACCGTGCAGGCAAAGACTCTCCTTTGAACCTCATGCAAGAAGTCGGACGCAGTAACAGCCAACGGCGACGCCAACTCAAGACTGTACGAAACTTCCAGATTTCACTATCGATATCAACGATCCAAGTTACGTGCGAGATGTCACGCCGATCGGCGAACAGACAGGATCTTGTGGAGTTATTGCGGTTCGTTCCTATATTCACACTATGAGTGAATTCCTTGGAAAGGAACTGACGATATACGCCCCTGTCGATATGACGTTGAATTCGGTCAGCTATTACAAGAATGCAAGTGCATCGGTTACTTACCAACCCGAGCAATTCGACTGGAAAAATCTACTACCGCTGAATTATGAAGTGAACTCAACCGTGATCTTCTGTTCTGGCCGTCGTTTTTCAACGGCTACCGCTTCGACTAAGTAATCCTTGTCAGCTTGAGTAAGGGGAGGTTGAACGATGCTTCGCGGCCAGAGGTGATGGGCTCGTACGACATCAGCCTCAATGGCGTAAACGACGGCCGTGGCCTGCAGGCCAAACCAAGCCAGCAGTCCAAGGATAACGCCGAAGAAACCGGCGATGGCTTGAGAGTGTTTGAGAACGTGGTTAATGAAAATTCCGGCGAGGCTAAGCAGGATTTGCCAGGCGACGCTTGAAACTACGGCACCAATTATGAGGTCTCGGGTGGCGACAACTTTGGCCGCGGCAATCCGGAAGGCAGCGAAGAAGAGACCAATGCCTATCGCAATTGAGAGAGCAGTGGCCAGGATCTCTATAGTCATTCCAGTAAGACCGAGCATCTGGCCTGCCCCCACGAGCCATGCGGCACCCGTGGTCACTACGGTTCCCACCCCCAGCAATCCGATCAATCCGAAGGAGCGCAGATAGTTGGAAGGGAAACCGGGCCGGTCGACTTTTGGAACACCCCAGAGAGTGTTCTGCGTATTCTGCAAAGCATTGGCTAGGCCTCGTCCGCCGAGGATTGCGCCAATGATGCCTATAATCAAAGCCGGCGTTGAGTGTCCCAGCGAAGAGAGCCCGACCTGGGAACTTAGTTGCGTGCCGATGATAGGGAACTCGGCCAGCGCGGAGGTTTGGATGCTGGCTTGAAGGGAAGGATCACCCTTAAGCACTAAGCCAAGAATGCCTGACAGTGCAAGCAGTAATGGGAATGTCGCTAAGAAAGCGTAGTAAGTCATCAGAGCGACAAGATTGCCCGCTTGGTCGTCGCCAAATTTCTTAATCACGGCATATCCGAAAGCGGGAAGCCGATGTCGCTGTTGCCAGACATCAATTTTGCGGACGTTCGTTTCAATCGGGTTCATGGATGACTCCC
>JANXZB010000052.1 GCA_025355765.1 Actinomycetes bacterium | reverse complement strand
CTCTCTACAACCACTTTCGCGACAAGGGGAGCGTGGTCCGGGCATTGCTTGAGAGCGAGATCGACCGCACCTTCCAATTGATTGATAGCGATATTTCTCCAGCCGATGCCTTGTTTGAAATTTCGAGAACCATATCTTCTGATCCTGCTTTGGAGATGATGCGCAGAACCGATCCGGCCGTGCTCACTCAAATCTTGATGCAGACCGAAGACTCACTCTGGCAACAGATCAATTCTGGGCTTGTTCGCTTGTTGGGTAACGAGAGTCGATCCGAGATTGCCCGGCTCTGGCTTATTGCCCAGGTCATGCAACCTTTGGCATCCGATCAGGGGCGAACACAATCACGAGCGATCGCGTCCGCGATTCTCTAGGAGACTTTGGTTTCTTGTTCTTCTCTTAACAAGCCAGACATTTGAATCGCTTTTTCGTATGCGTAGACCCCACGGTCGGTAAAACCGACCTCTACGTACACTCGAGCCAAGGCGCCCATCGCCACGTTGTAGTTGCCCAAACGCGACTGGACCTTCGCAACTTGAACGAGAAGCGATGCTTTTGGGCCAGGGACTTCAGGCGGCAATTCTGCAAGTCCTTTTAATGCATATGCCAATGAAGTCTCAAAGTCCTCCCGGCGAAGTGCAACTTCTGAAAGTATTTGGCAGGCATAAGCAACGCTGCGAGGGCTGTTCTGCGTTAACGAGTCCAAGTATGCCGACTCGGCCAATTCGTAGATGCAAGATAGATCGGCTTCAGGTAACTCAAGCATAATGAGCGCCTTGTTTCGATTGTGAGGTCTTGGCAAGCATCAGCGCCCTTTCTATGAGTTCTTCGGCGCGCCTTGAATCGCCTCGATGAAAATGGCAAGTGGACAATTGGCAGAGCAACTCCACTATGTCAGGCTCCGCCCAGACTTTCTCGTACTTGACAAAGAATTCCTCTCCCTTCTGAGTTCCCATCGCTAGGTTGTCAGAGTAGAAACAGGTCCGCACTAATTCATTGGCAACTTTGGCTTGAAGGTTTCTATCCGATTGCGGTATTTGCTTGAGAAGCAGGTCCAATTCGTCAATGACTCCCGAGAATTTACTTTGACGCGCGCCGACTTGGATTAGCAGGAGTTTGGCGGCCAATTTTGAATGCTTAGAAACTTTTCTCGCGCTCAACACTTGGTTGGCATACGAGGCAGCAAGTCGAAATTGCCATTAGATAGCGCAACATTGGCTTGATTCAAGTCGGAGTCGATTTCCTGTTTTCTCGAATTAGCATGAGCGAGCTTGACCTTGAGGGAAGTTAGCATTCGGCGACTTCTTCTTATCTCCAAATCACCCACCAATGCTAACCGTTTCAATGAGCGCAAGGCGGTGATGTGTCAATGGCAGAAAAAGTTTGACTAGCCTTCGTTGTGCAGGTTCACATTTAGGGGGACATTAGCCTTGACAAATACTGGGATGCGATTGAGCGGGGCATCCACCTCAATCCATTTGGGTCCTTGCTCGGCTTTCTGTGTCCAGAAACATCTCCACTCGCCTTCGGGTAGGTACACCTTCCACGATGTGACATCAGGTTGAGTGATAGGCGCTATGAGTAGATTGCGACCAAGCATGTATTGATAAGGTGCATTCCAGATTTCTTGATCATCAGGATAATCGAAGAAAAGGCCAGCCATGAGAGGCCGACCAGATTCGATTGCGGATTTGCCTTCTTCTTCTAGGTAGGGGATCAGCGACGTTCGAATTCTCGTGAAATCACGGAAGATTGGAACCACAGATGCATCTCCTGTTTGTTCTGCAATGTTCCAAGGGGTGCGATCGTTAGACGGTGAACGATGGTGGTTGAACTCTGAATGGAACTGCATGATCGGGCAGAATGCGGCCATCGCTGTCCCTCGAAGGTAAAGCTCGCTCGTTGGGAGATCACCGCTGAATCCACCGATATCCCAACCCCAGAAGAAAATGCCACTGGCTGAGGCCGAAATTCCTGCTCGAACCGATGCTCGGTAGGCATCCCACGTGGAGTCTTCATCCCCTGCCCAGAAAGTGGGGTATGAACTACTGCCAGCGAAACCGGCGCGTGAAAATGTAATGCCTTCCTTTTTGGACGACTCAAAGAGCTCATGGAAAGTCTGCGCGTATGCAACGGGGAGGAGGTTGTTCTTCTCAAGCCCTGAGCGACCATCAACATATCGAAGGTCGGCGCCCCAGGCGTGCTCGCCTCCATCTGTCTTAAAGCCATCCACACCCATGTCTGTGACTAAGTAACGGTGTAGGTCCGCCCACCATGCACGGACTTTTTCATCTGTGAGATCTGGCAACAGCGCATCACGGAACCAGAATCCGCGCACCTTGTAGGGATCACCTTGCCCATCCTTGATTACGAGATTGTTTTCAATCGCGTAGTTCCACATGGCGCCCACTTGGCTGCCAGGTTCTCCTTGATCCTTGATGACAGGTATTTGCCACAGGAGGAGCTTCATGTCTTTCGCATGCAAATCATCAATCATCTTCTGCGGATTGGGCCACGCGCCATCTTCAGGATAGTGAATCTCATTGGCATGAAGCCCTTTAGAGCCGTCATTTGGGGCGTATTGAGCGTCCCGGAAGACGGTGAATGTGGATTCATCAGCCCACGCTTCGATGACGACGATCCCGATATCAATCCCATTGGCGATGCCTGCTTGGATTTCCTTCTCGACGCGTGCCTGCGTGTTCCATTCATTGCTACTTGCCCACAACTTATAGATCCAACTTGGGGGAGCCTTTGGTAATTCGAATTCCGACATGTACTGGTGGAGGATGCTAGATGGTTCGCCGATGTAACCCCTTATCTCGCAACTGGTCTGCTCTCTTGCGATATCAATCTCGATTTGGAGACGATTTAGCACTGTGGCTCCGACGTCATAGCGACTGGGTGTGGACGAGTTAACGTAAAAGCCGTAGTTACTCCCAATAACCATGGCGAAAGGTGCCGGAAGGTATGTCCGATGGCCTTGCCCTTTGTACTCTTCATAAACGACTGCATCGACGAATTCACCGCGTTGGTTTACGGAATGAAAACGCTCTCCGAAGCCGATTACACGATCATCAGAGGTGAGTGGAAGCGCAGCTCTGACTCGGAAGATCTGACCGCTTGAGTCTTTTAAGATCTCTCTGTCGAGTAACTCGATGCCCTGCGGAAAATTTCCATCCTGAATTAAGAATTCCTGATCGTCCTTCGTCCAGACCAGAGCCGAGACTGAGAAAGGGTCCGAGTGTTCGTTAGTGTCACTTTCCAACCAGTAAATGACCTCTTCAAAGTCATGAAGGGCCGGAAGCTCAAATTCCCATTCGAGTTGGTGAGGATAGTCTCCCGATCGCGCAGCAGCATCGGCCAAGTGAGTGTTTGCTCCGATGAATTTGGCTGTCGCACCGTAAGGTCCGAAATCATCTGACTGGGCCGCACCGAGGCAGATGAGATCGTACTTGTGGACCTGAGACTCTCGACGCAGAAGCACCGTCACTCTCTTGGTGTTTTCATCCGTGCGCGCGCGTACTTTCCACGCTTGACCTGTAATTGGGTACACGGGAATCCGTTGATCGGGTTCGTGCCGGTAGGGATGACCAAGACCAAATGGAGAATGCTGCAACAAGGAATCAGTCCTTTCGTAATGCCGAGTAAAGGGAGAGGTACATGGCATGACTCCAGAGCAGCGGTAGCGCCGGTTCCCCCCATTGCTCGATCCACTGGGCGCGCTTATCTGGTTTAAGTAGAGGTTCCTTCAGTTGCTCAGGAAGTTCTACATCTTCGTTGGTTAGCGTGGCAACCCAATCAAGAATTGCCTCTGCTTTCTCGCTCTCGCCCAACGAAATATATGCTAAGCCCAGGAAGCATGAGAGAAGGGGCCATTTCCCGCCTCCGAAATACCAATCGTCTAGGTGTCTGTAGGTTCCAAACATTCCAAGCTCTGTAGAAACTGCCTCGATGGTTGCCTTTGCGACATTCTCATCGCCCCCCTTGGAGGTAAGCAGTTCGAATGGGGCGACGAGGGCGATCAGGCTGGCATCGAGTCCATTGCCATCGATCCACTTTGCAAGCCGACCATTGAAGACACCTCGATCGCGGATCAACTCCATGATGTCTTTGGCGGTGTGGGCGGCCGAACTCCTTGAGTCATTGGAGATATGTGTCCATTTGCTGGAACGCTCAAGTCCAGCGGCAATGCTTCCCAGATTTGCGACATGCTGGTGGCCGTAACTCTCCTCCCACCAATCGTAGGTATCAATCTTCCAGAATGTTCCGAGGTAGCCAATAAGGGTTTCGACGGCGCGGTATGTGGCGAGGGGGAGTACGTTGCCACGTTCTATGAACTTGTCCAACGACCACATCCACGTTCCGAATCCATCAAGTTGAAGGTTGGTCCACTGCTCGCTGGATTCCTTGCCATCAACTGTATATCGACAATGCAAGTGTTCGTCGTTTGCAATCTTCTC
>JANXZB010000036.1 GCA_025355765.1 Actinomycetes bacterium | reverse complement strand
GAAGACATCACTGGCGAGGGTGCTAAGGCTCGCGACGAACTCGCCGTCTTCATCGCCAAGGCAGAAGAGGAAGCCAATCGCTTCATCGAAAAGCGCGATGCCCACTTTGATCGATTAGTCGCCCGTGGCCAAGAACCTATCCGGCTTACGTAGTAGTTTTGCCTTATGGCAGATAGGAAAGCTGAACTTGCAGGAAAGGTCGCACTCGTCACGGGTGCCGGTCGCGGCATAGGTCGCGCAATCAGTATTTGCTTGGCCAAAGAAGGCGCTCAAATGGTTCTCACCGGTAGAAATGACGTGGCACTTGAAGAGACTGCGCAATTAATTACCGCCGCCGGTGGTCTGTCGCCACTGGTCTGCCATGTGGATCTATTGGATCTGCCAACCATAAAGGCCGCCGTAAAAGTCGCCGAGGAAAAGTTCGGGCATATAGATGTCTTGGTCAATAACAGCGGAATCACTGGTAAGACCGTGCCAATGTGGGAATTGAAGGAAAACGAGTGGGACGAGACCATCGATACCAATCTCAAAGGCCCCTTTCTCCTCACTCGCGAAGTGATTCCATCCATGATCAAACGCAATTACGGATCGATCATCTTCATCGGCTCTGTCACGGGCAAGCGCCCCTTCATGAACAAGACCGCTTATGCCGCCTCAAAACTTGGACTAGTCGGCATGATGCGCACGCTCGCTCTCGAGCTTGGAACTCACGGCGTCCGGGTTAACCTCATCTCACCAGGTTTTGTGGCAGGCCCACGCTTGGACGGGGTCATTGAGTTGGTTGCCGAATCAGAGAAGACAAGTTTTGAAACGGCTCATGCGAAGATGCGAGAAATGATTCCGACAGGCAAATTTGTCTCTCCGGAGAACATCGCAGAGGGCGTTCTTTTCCTAGCAAGTGAGCGTTCGGCGGGAATTACGGGTGATGATCTCAATATCTCCGGCGGATTGGTTATGTACTAATAGACGGAGCTGTCGACGGGATTCGAACCCGCCCCTGCAACTTGGTAAAAGTTGCCATGCAGCCACTACACCACCGCAGGTGAAGTCGTGATTAATGGGGATTCCGCCCGGCCAAAATTTGCGCATGTGTGCAGGTCTCAAAGATGTGTAAGAAAAATGACGAAGGCCTTGGACTAGTCCAAGGCCTTCGTTGTCGACAGCTCCAAGGCGCAATGCTTGTTTGTCAAGGTTACCAGCCCTCGCATCACACCATTTCCTTGCAAACTTCAAGGCGATGAGATTGTGTCACAAATATCCCTTACTCGGAGTGACAATTGCAGGTTACTTGAAAACGGACGCGCCGCCGGCTTCTCACCTAGCCAAATGATTCAGATGGACATCAAGAGGATTGCAAATATTGCTCCAGCGAAGATGCGCTTCACAAATTGAGTTTAACCCCGTGCCAGAGAATGGCATTGTGAGTTGCGTGTGAATGCTAATAGGATCCCTCTCTGTGAGCGACCAGGCAACTAAGCGTGTTCTCTTCATCGAGCACGATCACGTCAGCGAAGGCGGCCCAATCTGGGAGCAATTTGTAATTCGAGGCTACGACATCACACGCTTTCACATCGTTGATGAAGCAAATTTCAACCAGCCAAATGTGAGCGTGGTGTGGCTAGATCTTCTCTCTTTCGATGTTGTAGTAGTGATGGGCGCCCCGTGGGGAGCGTGGGAGGACGAGCGGATCGGCAACTGGCTACTGCCTGAGTTGAAACTCATGCGCGAGGTTCACAACGCCGGTGTTGCGATCCTGGGAATCTGCTTCGGTGGCCAGTTGATGGCGCGCGTTCTTGGGGGTTCGGTTGGACGAGCACCAAAGGCTGAGGTCGGCTGGTTTGAAATCGAAAGCAGTGATGAATCACTCATTCCTCGGGGACCGTGGTTCCAATATCACTGGGATCGGTGGGTCAATCCGCCGAATGCAACGCAGATTGCCCATACAGAAGTTGGCCCGCAAGCTTTTACATTCGGTCGAACACTTGGTCTGCAGTTTCATCCTGAAATCGATCCATATGTTCTGGATCTCTGGCTGGAGATGGAAGGCGGGTGCGCAGAGGTTGAGGGCGAGGGCTTGAGCGTTGAGGATCTGCGCATTGCAACTCGAGGCCAAGAGGCTGACTCAAACAAACGCGCCCGCGATCTCGTTGATCAATTTCTTGATCGAATCGCAGGCGCGCCTGTCCAGTTAGTTGATTAGCCCCTAGTCAAGAGGGGTTACGTACGCTCCGGAAATTCCACCATCAACCAAGAAGTTGGATGCGGTAATGAATGAGGAATCATCACTTGCCAAGAACGCAACTGCTGCGGCGATTTCTGTCGCATCGGCAAAGCGGCCCATTGGGATGTGTACGAGACGACGTGCTGCACGTGCGGCATCTTTAGCAAAGAGCTCTTGCAGCAATGGCGTGTTGACTGGCCCAGGGGAGAGGGCGTTCACGCGGATACCCTCACGTGCAAATTGCACGCCGAGTTCGCGCGACATGGAAAGAACCCCGCCTTTGGAGGCCGTGTAGGCAATCTGCGAAGTCGCAGCGCCCATAGTGGCGACGAAGGATGCGGTGTTGATGATGGAACCTTTGCCAGCCTTCTGCATGTAAGGGATTACATACTTGCAGCAGAGAAAGACGCTGGTGAGGTTGACCTTGTTAACGCGATCCCATGCATCAAGACCTGTCGTCAGAATTGAATCATCATCGGGAGGTGAGATGCCGGCGTTGTTGAAGGCGATATCGATACGTCCGTATGTATCGAATGCCACTTTGTACATATTCTCAACATCAGCGGTCTCGGTGACATTTGCCTTAACAAATATGCCGCCGACCTCTTTGGCTGCTGACTCGCCTGATTCAGGATTCATATCTACGATGACGACTTTGGCGCCCTCGCTAGCAAAGCGGCGTGCTGTTGCTAGTCCGATACCGCTTCCGCCGCCGGTAATTGTGGCGACGCGACCTTCTAAACGTTTTGACATTGTGATGAGCTCCTAGTCGTTGGAAATGAAGACGTTCTTTACTTCGGTAAATGAATCAAGGGCATCTGGGCCCAACTCGCGGCCGAGTCCAGATTGTTTAAATCCGCCAAATGGCGTCCAGAAACGAACGGAGGAGTGGGAGTTGACCGAAAGGTTTCCGGTCTCCACCCCGCGTGAGACGCGCAGCGCGCGCCCAATATCGCGAGTCCAAATCGATCCCGAAAGTCCGTATTCGCTGTCGTTTGCCATAGCGATCGCCTCGGCCTCGTCCTCGAATGTCATCACAGAGACAACAGGTCCGAAGACTTCTTCCCGCCACGAACGAGCCTGCGTGTTCTTTGGAAGAAGAACAGTTGGTGCCATCCAATAACCAGGTCCTGATGGTGCCGAGCCTTTGAAAGCGATCGGTTCATCAAGGAATGTCTGGACAACGTCGTACTGCTTGCGCGAAATAAGTGGTCCCATCTCCGCGGTTGCAAGCGAAGGATCTTCTACGCGGAATTTCTTGATAGCGACCTCGAAGTGCTCCATGAATGTATCGAAGGCACTTTTTTGAATCAGGATTCGCGAACGGGCGCAGCAGTCTTGACCTGCGTTGTCCAGAAACGATCCGGGGGCAGCAGCAGCGGCTTTTTCGACATCTGCATCAGCGAAGATGATGTTGGAGGACTTGCCACCAAGTTCGAGGGTTACTCGCTTCACTTGATCCGCGCATCCGGCCATGATTCCCTTGCCGACTTGAGTGGAGCCGGTAAAGACAACCTTGCGTACTGCAGGGTGGGTGACAAAGCGTGCTCCGACGATGCTGCCCTTACCGGGAAGGACGTTAAAGACCCCAGATGGCAGACCTGCAAGAAGGGCTAGTTCGCCGATCCTCATCGCCGTCAGCGGTGTCGCCTCGGCAGGTTTGAGAACAACGGTGTTGCCTGCTGCCAGTGCTGGAGCAAAACCCCAACCGGCAATGGGCATTGGGAAGTTCCAGGGAACGATTACACCGACCACGCCAAGTGGTTCCTTGAAGGTGATGTCGACGCCACCGGGTACTGGGATCTGTCGGCCAAAGAGACGCTCGGGGGCTGCAGAGTAATAGGTGAGTACGTTGACGACGTTATCTACTTCCCAGAGGGCGTTGCCGCGAGTGTGTCCCGAGTTGGCAATTTCCAACTGGGCCAATTCCTCTTTGTGGTCAGCTACAACATCGGCAAAGCGGCGCAGCAACCTGGCACGATCACCAGGGGCAACATTGCGCCACGTCTCAAATGCTTTGGCGGCCTTGGCGATAACTGCATCGGTACCCTCAAGATCGAGGTGCTCGATAGTCGTTACAAGTTTCTCGGTTGCAGGGTTTATTACGTCATACGTGTGTGACACGGAATTAAGACCTTTCAAAGTTGCGGAAGAGTTCCCAGTTGGTAACGGCTTTGCCGTAAGCGGCTAGTTCGACCTCGGCGTAGTTGGTGTAGTGATCTTGAACTTCGGCGCCAAATGTCTCCTTGACCCAAGCGCTCTCAGACCAGAGTTTCTGCGCCTCAAGCATGGTGGAAGGAACACGCGATGAATCAGAGGCGTAGGCATTGCCCTCGAAAATAGGCTCCAGTGTCATTTTCTTCTTGATGCCATCTAGGCCTGCGGCGATGATTCCGGCAACGGCAAGGTAAGGATTAACGTCGCCTCCAGGTACGCGGTTCTCCAAGCGAAGACCTTGTCCGTGACCGACCAGGCGAAGCGCGCAGGTGCGGTTATCGCGTCCCCAACGGATGGCAGTTGGTGCAAATGATCCAGGGACATAGCGCTTGTAGGAGTTGATGTTCGGAGCGAACATGAGTGAGAGCTCGCGCAAGTGAGCGATCTGACCGGCGATGAAGTAACGTCCCACATCGCTCAAACCTTCTGGATCCTTCTTATCTGTCATAACGAGTTCGTCATTGAGTCCGCGGAAGGAGCAGTGGATATGGGAGGAGTTGCCCTCCTTCTCATTGGGCTTGGCCATGAAGGTCAACGCATAACCTGACTGTGCGGCGATTTCCTTGGCACCATTCTTGTAGATCACGTGGTTGTCGCAGTTACTGAGGGCATCGGAGTACCTAAAGGCGATCTCGTGCTGACCAAAGTTGCACTCGCCCTTCACAGACTCGACCATCATTCCGGCCCCTGCCATGCCCAATCGGATGGCGCGCAGTAGAGGTTCAACGCGGGCGCCGCCCATCAGGGAGTAATCCACGTTGTACTGGTTCGACGGTGTCAATCCGATGTAGTGCTTCTTCCAGGCATCCTCATATGTGTTGTTGAAGAGGACGAATTCAAGTTCGGTGCCGACGTATGGCTTCATTCCGGCATCTTCAAGGGCCTTGACCTGCTTGCGCAGAATCTGGCGGGGGGAGGCAACGACATCTTTTCCGTCCAACCACTTCACGTCGGCTAGAACCATGGCGGCACCTTCTTGCCAAGGAACGCGACGCAGTGTGGACATATCCGGCTCCATGACGAAGTCGCTGTAGCCGCGCTCCCATGAAGACATCTCGTAGCCGCCGACAGTATTCATTTCCATGTCAACTGCTAACAAATAATTACATCCTTCGGTGCCGTGGGCGAGGGTGTCGTTAAGAAAATGCTCTCCGTGAATTCTCTTACCTACTAAACGTCCTTGCATGTCTGTCATGGCAACAATCACTGTGTCGATTTTGCCTTCTTTTATTTCCTTTTTTAGTGTTTCAACGCTTAATGATGACATGCGTGCAAGTATTCCAGTTTCCTTTTAAAAGACAACCCCCATATCTAGTGGTAGGACCCCTACATATAGTGGCAAGGAAAAAGCCCGCCGCAGTTACGCGGCGGGCTTTTTGTTAAGCCGTACTACCTAGTTTTGGTAATGCTTATGGCGCATCAATAGTTCTAATTGGTCCCTTGAACCAGTTCTTCACCGATAGGTGCCACCAGATCCACAGGATGATCAACACACCGAAAGTAAGTATCGGCGCGTAGTTCACGGCAGTCCAGGTGAATCCCTTATTCCAGGGAATACCCACTGGGCTAAATGGAAGGATGAAGTACACCGAGATCACAGCAATTTCAATGACTGCAACAAGGTTCATCCACTTGTATTTTTTGCCGAGTGTCCACTGACCGCCGACGAATTTATCCCCCATCTTCCAACGCTGGTAGATAGGAATAAGGAACGCAAGATAGAGACCGATAACTGCAACCGACACCACAGCATAGAACGCTGTAGGGGCACCACTTGGGCTCTTGTACAGAGCTGGCAAAGTGATGATGACGCCGATGACGGCAGAAACCAGAACTGCGTTCAATGGAACGCGGTGCTTGTTAACTTTCTTCCAGTATCGGTTTCCGGGGACTGCGCCGTCACGAGAGAAGGCGAACATCATGCGCGAGCAGGATGTAAGGCATGCTGCCACGCAGAAGATCTGCCCCGCGGTGGAAATGACCAACACCAAGCGGAAGAGCGCACCATCTCCCAGTGCGTTTACGAGCAATGTGAAGATGGAACCTTGTCCGTAAGGATTGATCTTCGGATCTGCTGAGTTGATGATGTCTGGTTTTGCCGCGTAGATGAAGGCCATCAAGAGGATGTATCCACCGACTGCTGAGTAGAAGATCGACTGCCAGATTCCCCGAGCGGCCGCCATATGTGCACCTTGAGTTTCCTCAGAGAGGTGAGCTGAGGCGTCGAACCCGGTAATTGTGTACTGGGTCAACAAGAAGCCAAGCGGCAGGACGAACAGCCAGTACGTCGAGTGGCTGTTGCCGAAGCCTGAGTTGTTGATCTGGGTCGTAAACATCCACTTGAGTGATTGGTGCTGTTTTGGTGCGAAAATCAAGATGCCGATGACGGTGGCGGCTCCGAAGACGTGCCACCAGACCGATACGTTGTTGATGATCGCAAGCAAGTGGCCACCAAAGATGTTCACAATAGTCACGAAGACCATCAAAACCATGAACCAGAAGAACTGCTGCTTCAGCACATCGCCCTTGAGAAAAGTGGTCGCGTATTTCGATGAGATGTCATCGATCAAGGTGTTAAGGAAGAACGCTGCGCCGTAGCCGACTGATGCCGTTACTGCGAGAAGTCCGATCAGGTTCAGCCAACCGGTGTAGAAACCGGCCTTTGCTCCGCCCAGCTTGGATGCCCACCAGTAGATTCCGCCAGAGGTTGGGTAAGCCGAAGCAAGTTCGGACATACATAGACCGATGATCAGAATAAAGGCAGAGATCAGCGGCCAACCAATGGAAATTGCAACCGGTCCGCCGTAGTTCCAGCCTTGGGCAAATGTTGTAAAGCAGCCAGCCAGAATTGAAATGATTGAGAAAGAAATCGCAAAGTTGGAAAATCCGCTCCAACTTCTGTTGAGTTCTTGTTTATATCCGAGTTCAGCTAAGCGACGTTCGTCATCTGTTTGGTTCGGCAAGATATCCTCCTGTAGCCGTTTTCACTCAGGTCCGTTTGGACGCAAGTAGATTTCGGGTCGGTGAGGGGGCACCGAGCAATCTTTCTGAGCAAAGTCTCCTACTTAGCATGTAATTTGTCTCACAATTGTGGGAGCAATCTGAGATCGTGTCGTAAATCGAAAAACGCTCAATTAATTTCTGCCAGCACTCAAAATTCATCTTGCCTTACCAATCAGTACTCTTTATGCCGACAAGGTAGTATTTCTTCCAAGTCAGCGGGCCCGATGACCGGGTCTGTGGGAGGGAAATGACCCGCATGTGCCGTTTAATGGGCTTCGTTTCTCACGATAAAACGACTTTTCCCGCCATGGCAGGCCCGGGGTTTAAAGATTTCGTCGCCCTTTCATCCATTCATTGCGATGGCTGGGGGGTCTCGACCATCGACCATGATGAGGAAAAGGCCCACTTAGTCCGGGCCGCTGAGATGGCGCACACGAGTACCCAATTCGATTCGGCCATCGCAGATGCCAATGCCGACGGAGGATTACTTCATCTTCGCTGGGCCACTAAGGGTTTACCAGTATCGGAGAACAACTCGCACCCCTTCGTATACAACGATTTCACTTTTATTCATAACGGGGCCATCTACCCTCCCAGTGCCCTTGATGAATTCATCGATCCCGATTTTTCGTGGATGATCACGGGGGAGACCGATAGCGAGCGCTATTTCTATTTGATGATGACGGAAGTCAAAGCGCACGGTTTCGTGGCGGGCGTCCAGAGGGCCGTGGCAATAATCAAGGAGCACGCCGATTACTCCAGCATTAACGCCATGATCATGAACGAAGACCTCTTTATTGCCGTTGCCGAATACGACCCAGAGCGCAGGCCAGACTTCGGGGGTCCCGACTATTACGACCTGCATTACCGAAAAGACGCTGACGGCGTCGTCGTGGCATCCACTGGCTGGCCCCACGAGGGGTGGGCTGCGCTTGCCAACCACCACATGCTTGTTGTCGATCGCACCAGCTTTGATACCAAGATATTGCCTCTTTGAATCACGCACTTGATCTATTAAAAATCATCCCTGCATTCGCGCTGACCGCGCTGTTGCTCGCCATCGTTCCCGGACAAGGCGTTGCCATGGTGCTGCGCCAATCGATTGTCGGTGGAAAGCGCGCCGCCTTCACGTCGGTTCTGGGAAATAGCTCTGGCCTGATCATCTGGGGAGCTGCCTCCGGTATCGGGCTCTCCGAGGTTTTCGCCCATTCGCATACGGCCTACAACATTTTGAAGTATGCCGGCGTTGCATTCCTTATATTTCTGAGCCTGCAGACCCTGCTCACATTGCGCAACGAGCACGGCAAGTTCGATATCAAAGGCGGAGCCAAGTTGGGGATTGGACCGGCCTATCGGTTGGGACTCTTGACCAACATGACCAACGTCAAAGCCGCCGTCTTCGCAGTGGCCTTCATCCCGCAATTCATCCCTAAGGATTTTTCCCTTGGCTTGGGGATCTTCATCTTGGCCTGCATTCAGGCAACCGTATCTACGATCTGGTATTCATTTCTTATCAGTGCAGTTGATCGCGCAGCGGTTGCCCTTGCAAAACCGAAAGTTCGTCGCGCACTCACCGCGTTATCTGCTGCTGGAATTCTTTTCCTTGCACTCACCTTGCTTCTTACTTCACCGAGGTAAGGGGCTTCCTTTCCAGATCCCATCCAAGGGATGGTGAATTACTCTGGGGGAGATTCTTTTTGTCTTTCGAGACCATGTCGATTCGGCTCAGGATAGTTTTTCCATTTGCAGAAACCGATTTGCTCAGCGAGACATTCACGTCGGCGAATTTCCATTTGCCATCCGCGCAGGTGGGCTCGCAAAGGTTGATTCCGTAAAGCCCCGTGCCTGTTGCGCCTTTGGCTCCCCATGAATCCCATTCGAGATTGCCGACACCTGCACCTGCGTCTGCGCAGTAGGGAGTCATCGACGTTGGTTTGTAATCGATGATTCCGCAGTTGTAAACGTAGACGTGTTCGAGAAGCGCGCGATTGAAAAATGTGATTGTCCCGAGTGAGATCCCGACCACAGTGATGATTGTTAATACAATCAATAGCGGCCGCGAATTTTTCACTCTCTCACTCTAATATAGAAAAAGATTCCCGCGTGCTATCCTCGTTGCGTGCGAGTTATCACGGTAGAACAACTCAAATCGATTCTTGCTAGCCTTCCATCCAATCCGCGAATTGTTTCCTCCGGAAATTTTGCGACGCCGAAGACTCTCCTTTCTCTTGCCAATGAATGCATTCCCGAATTTCGACTCCACATGCTCAATGCCCAACCTGGAATTCCTGATAGGGAAGGGGTGACTTACGAGTCCGCTTTTGTGGGGACAGGAATGAGGGGACACCCGCGGTTGAGTTACATCCCTACTCGGCTGAGTCTTCTTCCTGTTCTCTATCGCGACCACTATCGACCAGATGTCGTGCTGCTCCACACCTCGCCACAACGCTTTGACACCGTAAGTCTTGGCACCGAAGTCAATGTTCTGCCCGCGGCTATCGATGCCGCCCGTGCCCGCAACGGAATCGTGATAGCCCAGTCCAATAAGCAGATGCCATATACATATGGAGATGCCCAGATTTACGACAGCGAGATTGATTATCTTCTCGAGGTCGATGAGCCACTAGCCACCAAGCCTGCCACGCAATTCAACGACAATGCCCGTGAAATCGGCTCACGCATTGCAGCTCTCATCGAAGACAACTCAACTCTTCAACTCGGTATCGGGGCCGTACCTGATTCTGTTCTTGCAGAGCTCGGCAGCCGCAAGGGCCTGCGAATCTGGACTGAAATGTTTAGCGATGGAGTCTTGGACCTTCACAATGCCGGGGTGCTGGATGACGAGATTTTATTGACCGCGTCTTTTGTCTTTGGTTCCCAAGAGCTCTATGACTGGCTCAATCTCAATAGAAAGGTGCGGATGATGCGCACCGAACGCACCAACGACCCCAGCCAGATTGCCCGTCAGGCAAAGATGAC
>JANXZB010000121.1 GCA_025355765.1 Actinomycetes bacterium | reverse complement strand
GAGATGGCGGAGATCTCAAAACGCCTGAGTGCTGACGCCATTATTTCTGGGCGATGGATGGATGCACGGGAAATGTTCGAACAGATGGTGATCTCTAGTGACTATCCGGAATTCCTTACACTGCCTGCATATGCCAAGATGCCCTAAAGCAAAGTTTTCCTAAAGGTGTAGAAAGGCAAGTCTCGTGAGCGCCAGCGTTCTGATTGCCCCCGACAAGTTCAAGGGGACTCTCTCTGCCAAGGAGGTAGCGGACGCTATTGGTGCTGGGCTCGGTGCTAATGCCAAGATAAGAATTATTCCGTTAGCTGATGGAGGCGACGGAAGTCTCGATGCAATTGCGGCGGCTGGATTCGAAGTGATCGAGTTGGGTCAATCGGTTGTATCGGCAACAGGTGCGCCCGCAAAGATCGCACGCAAAGGCGATGTCTTCTTTGTGGAGTCAGCGGAGTTTTGCGGATTGCGCCACGTGAGTGGCACTTTGGATCCATTGGGGGCGAACACCCTCGGTATTGGCCAGGCCGTACGTGCGGCTCTCGACCTTGGTGCAACGACAATAGTTCTTGGAGTAGGCGGAACCGCGAGCACCGACGGTGGCGTCGGCTTTCTGATGGGGCTCGGGGTAAAGTTCCTCACCGAAACCGGTGAGGCCATACTTCTCGGAGGTGGCGGTCTTTTCATCTTGGCCAAGGTGGATTTTTCGGGCCTTGATCCGCGTCTTGCCGACATCGACCTGATCCTTGCCTCCGATGTCGATAGTCCGCTGCTTGGACCAACAGGTGCTGCAAAACTCTTCTCCCCTCAAAAGGGCGCCGACCCATTGCAAGTTGAGGTTCTGGAAATTGGTCTGTCTCGTCTTGTTAAGGTATTGAAAAGCGGTACGAAATTCTGGACGGAACGAAATCGCATCGCCTCTGTGGCACCTGGATCTGGCGCAGGCGGGGGCCTGGGATTTGCCGCACTTCTTGTCGGAGCCATTCGAATTCCAGGGGCCGATTACATTCTCGATCTACTTGAACTCGATGAAGTATTACCAGAGTGCGACTTGGTGATTACTGGAGAAGGGGCGCTTGATGAGCAATCACTGGCCGGAAAGTTGCCGGTTGCCTTGGCAATGCGCGCACGAGCATTGAACATTCCAGTCTTTGCGGCGGTTGGTACCTGTCGATTGAGCGAAGAGAAGTATGTCAACGTAGGAATAATACGGGTCTTCGCTCTCGATCAGATGGATTCGCGATGTGCCACTGATTCTGAATTAAGTTTGAAACTCTTGACTCAAATAGGTAGCGAGATCGCCAGTTCGCTCAAGGTAGCATTCGTTCATGAATTCTGAGCGGATCGCAGTAATCGGCGCAGGAATAGTGGGTCTTGCAGTTGCTCGTCGTCTCGGAGCGATTCATTATGGCGCAGAAGTGACAGTTATTGATAAGGAATCTTCGGTAGGTGCGCACCAGACTTCGCACAACAGTGGGGTTGTACACGCAGGGATCTATTATTCGCCAGATTCACTTAAAGCAATACTTTGTAGGCGAGGCTCGGTGCTGCTCCGAGAATATTGCGCTGAAAAGGGAATTGCGTACGACGAATGCGGCAAACTGGTAATTGCTGTCAATGATTCTGAAGTTGCTGGGCTCAATCGGATACATGAGCGAGCCAAACAGAATCAAGTAGAAGGTCTCAGACTTGTCGGGCCTGAAGGCATTCGCGAATTGGAGCCGCATGCCGTCGGTATCGCGGGATTGCACTCTCCACGCACAGCTATCACCGATTATTCTGCGGTTGCCCGCGCGTATGCTGATGACATAGCTGTTGCGGGAGGCCGCCTACTTCTTGGACATTCAGTCAGCGCGATTAACTCACGACGCAATGAAGTGGCGGTACGAATCGAGGAAGATGAGTTGATTTTTGACCGCGTGGTGATTTGTGCAGGACTGCAATCAGATTCCGTCGCGAAATTGGCCGGTGATGACGCAGAGCCAGCAATTGTCCCCTTTCGCGGCGAGTACTACCGACTGGTCCCATCGAAAAATGAGCTTGTTAGGGGTCTGATCTATCCAATCCCAGATCCGAATTACCCATTTCTGGGCATTCACTTCACCCGCCGGATCAATGGTGGAATAGATGTCGGACCCAATGCTGTTCTGGCACTGGCACGAGAGGGCTATCGCCGCCGTGATTTTTCGTCGAAGGATCTCTGGGAGACTTTGAGTTGGCCGGGTTTTCAGAAATTGGCGAAGAAACATTGGAAGATGGGGGCATCGGAGATGATGGGGTCCATCAGCAAGCACCAATTCCTAAATCGGGCTCGGGTATACGTACCCGAACTGCAAGATAGTGACGTGGTACGTGGAGGTGCAGGAGTTCGTGCGCAAGCGGTAGATCGCGATGGGACCCTAGTCGAGGATTTTAGGATTCATCGACTTGGCAACGTACTGGCGGTTCGAAA
>JANXZB010000112.1 GCA_025355765.1 Actinomycetes bacterium | reverse complement strand
CGAAAAAGTGTGTGTGTACGACTTCCCGGCTACCGCTTGGGGGAGTGACGAGAGAGAAGAGAGTTTGATGGGCGTTGCCGCATGGGCACTGACCATTGGGGCAACAAGTTCTCCAACTGATACACCTACAGTCATTATTTTCACAACTAAGTTTAGTCTCATGTTTCGAGAAGTTACCCTCACGGGAAAAAAGGGGTCAATCGAATTGCTGAGTGTTCACACTGGAGGAAGTTACTTAAACATCGCTAGTGATGAAATGGACAAGTAACTAACGGATAGTGGGGCGAGTCGGGCTCGAACCGACGACGACGGAATTATGAGTTCCGGGCTCTAACCAACTGAGCTACCGCCCCCAGGTGAGAACCTTACAGGGATCCTGAGGTGCTCTTGTCACGTTGCAAGTACCTCATTCGAAGGCGGTAGTAGGCACCAGATAGCCCTCCTGGGGCGAACATAACAATGAAAATGAAGAGTAGGCCCAATATGAATGCTGGCTCCGAGAGCGGCCCGCTGATGATTTTTGGCAACGACGCAAGTGCCTTACCTTGGTTGAGATCCTGCAATCTGGTGCTCGCGATCGAATAGAGAATGCCTCCGACGGCTGCTCCCCAACGGGTGCCGGCTCCACCAAGAATTACCATGAGAAGTAGTGCAATTGTTGTATTGGCATCGGCGTATCTGGGTGCAGCGTTTCCGCTAACCAACAACATAGCTGCCCCAATAACACTGGCCAAAGTGCCCGCGATGACAAAGGCGAGCAACTTAAATCGGGTGGCATTCAGGCCGAGGACCGACGCTCGTACTTCGTTATCTCGAAGAGCGGAAAAGACGCGACCGGCAGGGGATTGTGTCACCCACCAAATAGCGGCGTAGACGAAGATAAGCACGGCAAGGGCCAACCAGAAAAGATACTTGGTGTTCACCACACCAATGAAAATCCCAGGGACCCTTTCGGCGTTGATTGGCAGCCCATTTTCACCGTTGGTAAGACTTCCAAAATTCCGACTAATAACAACGTGCCCCGCTTCTCCGAAGGCGAGGGTCACCATTGCGAAGGTTATGCCCTTTGTTCGAAGCGAGGCTGATCCAACAAGTACAGCGAGCACCGCGGAGACAATCACTGCGGTCGGAATGGCGAAGTACCAAGGCCACCGGTACGAATCGATAAGTATTGCAGTTATGTATGCCCCTGCGGCGAAAAATAGCGCATGGCCGAAGGAGAGCAGGCCAGTGAAACCGAAGAGCAGGTCATACGTCAGTGCTAGTGCACCGTAAAGAAATGCCACTGCCAGTGTCTGCTGGATTCCAGGCTCTCGCAAAATGCCAAACGAAAGCATGGGTCCAACTGCCATGATGAGAAGCAGGAGTCCGAGTAGTGGGCGGGAGTATTTCCAACGCAACATTTAACGGCCCACCTTTCCCAGCAAGCCCTGCGGTCGAGTGAGCAAGACCGCTGCGAGCAAGAAAACAATCACGAAATCCCCAAGTCCTGGCATGTAGTAATTGGTGAATTGATCGACGACACCGATGAGCAATGCGGCAAGAGCGCTTCCGCCGAGGGAACCCATACCGCCTACAACAACCACAATAAATCCGTAAATCAACCAGGATCCAGACATGAGAGGAGTAACGCCATTCTGATACGCGCCTACTAGAACCCCTCCAAGGCCGGCGGCGAAACCGCCCATGAAAAATACGGCGCTAAAAGCAAGGCGAACATTGATTCCTAACGCCCCGACCATGGCGCGATTTTCAACTCCTGCGCGAATGATGAGGCCGATTCTTGTGAAGCGAAGAATTGAGGCCAGAACAATGTAAAGAACGATGGAGGCACCGATATACAAGAAACGATCGACGGGCACGAATGCTTTGCCCACGGTTACGGTGTTGATAAACCAATGTGGAGTAGGAAGCAATCGCGGATCGTTTCCGAACCAACCGCTGAGAGTCGCTCCGGCCACTAGGGCAACTCCGACGGTAACGAGGGCTTGCTCGATGTGGCGTTCGTAGAGCCTGGTGATTACTAGTCGTTCGACAATGAGAGCGAATATTCCGCCGGCTATCCCTCCAAAAACCATCGCGCCTAGGAACGTCCACGTATTTGCGGTCGCAAAAACCTTCGTCGAAATCCAGAGTCCAGAAAATGCTCCGACCACAAGAAAAGTTCCATGGGCAAAGTTGAGAACCCCCATCAAGCCGTAAATCAGCGAGAGTCCTGATGCAACGAGAAAGAAAAGGGCACCCAAACCGATACCAGTAATGGTGATGAGAATGAATGTATCCATTTAGTGGAGCCCTCCACTTACGCCGAGCATTGAATGGACAAAGGCGTCATCTTCCAAATTGCTGGGTTCGCCTTGAAAGATGACTTTTCCTTGTGCCATAACAACAATGTGTTCAGCTACGGACTTCACAAGCGCCAGATTTTGTTCTACGAGCAGCATTGTTGTCTCGCTAGCGACCTTGGAAAGTGCTTCGGCCACTTCACCGACCAATTTCGGGGCTAATCCCTTGGTAGGTTCATCGATAAGAATGATGTGGTTTTTATTGAGTAAGGACCGCGCAATGGCAACCATCTGTTGCTGGCCGCCCGAGAGGGTGCCTGCACGTTGGGATCCGCGTTGGGAAAGCTCGGGGAATAGTGAGTACACCAAGTCGTAATTAGGGTCTGCATCGCGAACGGCAAGGGAGAGATTCTCGGCAACCGTGAGAGTGGAAAAAATGTCTCGGTCTTCAGGTACGTAGCCAATTCCGGATTGAGCGATCTTGTACGTTGGCATCCCGCTGATGGACTTGTCGAAAAGGCCTATGTTTCCAGTTGAAGGTATGAGCCCCATGATCGCCCTGAGCGTCGTTGTCTTGCCCACACCGTTTCTACCGAGGAGTGCAGTGACTTTGTTGCTAGGCACCTCGAAACTGACTCCTTGGAGAACATGGGAACCACTTAGGAATACGTTGACATCCTGCAGGGTAATCGCGTTCATAGACCGACCCCGAGATAGGCCGATTGAACGGCAGGATTGGCAATGACCTTCTCTGGCGTATCGCAGACCACGAGTTCTCCGTAGTTGAG
This sequence comes from Actinomycetes bacterium, assembly GCA_025355765.1. Taxonomy (GTDB): domain Bacteria; phylum Actinomycetota; class Actinomycetes; order Nanopelagicales; family Nanopelagicaceae; genus QYPT01. Next base: position 2,802 of record JANXZB010000112.1, on the reverse strand, counting down.
AACAGCAATGCGATCGGCAAGGCCGAGAATGACATCCATATGGTGCTCGACGATTAACACGGTTTTTTCGTGAAGGACAACTAGGGATCGAATGATCTCGACAAGTTCAGGAACATGCTCAACACTCAAACCAGCCATCGGCTCATCCAAGAGAATGATCTCTGCCTTCGAAGCGAGAACGATGGCGATCTCCAGGCGTCTCTTGTCTCCGTGCGAGAGGGAACCAGATATCTGATTCTCTCTGCCGTCCAAGCCAAGTTGTTTGAGGCATTGGTGGGCCAGCTCCACCGCTTGGGTAAATTTATAGGCGTTTCGCGTAAGATCCATAGAGCGTCCAATGCTCGCCTGCGCGGCTATTCGCACATTTTCTAGCAAGGATAAATTGTTAAAGACGCTTGAAGTCTGGAAAGTGCGCGCGATGCCGGCTTGAGCGCGGCGATAGGGGGCCAGGTGGGTGATATCAGTCTCGCCAAGGGTGATCGTTCCCCGAGTTGGTGCAAGCAGACCAGAAAGTAGATTGAAAAGTGAGGTCTTTCCAGCCCCATTGGGGCCGATGATCCCGAGTGTCTCATGAGATGAAATCTCCAGATTAATCCCGTCCAATATTTTTGCGCCGCCGATAGAAAGGCTTAGATCGGAGACTGTGAGGGCGACGGTCATCTCTTCCTTTCGACGGTTGCGTTGGGATATGCAGGGTTGCGACATTCAAAGAAGCCTGGCGGGTTTAGACGCCAGGCTTCTTTGAACTATCGAGAGCGACTACTTAGTGAGCTACGTTGTTGAGGGTAGAGAGCAGAACTGGCTTGTAATGCACGCCATCCTTAACAAGCTTCACGATGAACATCGGCTGCACGAGTACGTGATCAGATGCACGAACCACCATGTGACCCTTGAGTCCACTGAATGCGAACCCTTCGAGATTGCTAATGGCGGTATCGACATTGGCTGACGGATTCTTGGTGAGTGCTTGCACGATCATGCGCGCTGCATTGACCCCGTCTGATGTGAATAGATCTTGGGTCGTTCCGGCCTTTGCATAATCTGCGGCAAGCTGCAGGCTGGTTGGAGTCTTAACTACACCCGGGAAGTAACTATTCGTCAGAATAGCGTTGGCACCCTCAAAGATCGTTCCGTAGATGTCATAAGCACCAGTGCCAGCAAGGCCAGTGATTGGACGGGTGTGTGCAAAGACATTCTGCTGTTTTAGAGCGGTAAACATGGCACCCGCGCTTAGAGCATTGGACCATGCGATGAAGATGTAGTCACCCTGGGCATCGGCTGCTTGCTTTGCGTAAGGAGTGAAGTCCGTGGTGCTTGTCGCCACTTTGATCTCCTGGAAAGTTGCGCCTTTAGAAGTTAAGAAAAGGCGTGCGGCACCGATGTTTCCGGCACCGAAGGCATTATCTTCAACGAAAAGAACGACTTTCTTTCCATTGATTGGCTTGATTCCGCTGAGGGGGGCGAAGTCTTGAAGTGAAGTGTTTCCCGAACGAAATACATACTTATTGGCCGCGCTGGTAACAGCATCGTTCTTGGCTGGACCAGAAATGTAGAGGACCTTATTCTGCGCGGCAAGCGGAGCAAGGGTTAGTGCGACTCCTGATGAGGCGGTTCCGGCAATGATCTTGGTGCCGTTGCCCACCATTTCCTTGAAGAATGCTGTTGCCGCCGCTGGATCTGCGGCATCATCTTTGTAACTCAGAACGATTTTGGCCCCGCCAACCTTCATGGTGCCATGCGTGTAGTAATTCAAACCCCAATTGAGGGCGTCCGTGTATGCGACGCCGTACGACTTCAATGGACCAGAAGTCGCGGTAATAACGCCGATCTTGATATTGCCTGCCGCATGAGCGGGAACAGCAAGACCCGCGGGAACAGCAAGTGCCAGCGCCAGAACTGAAACGCTTCCCCGCATCCATCTAGTGTGCTTGCGCATTCTTGATCTCCTCAACGATTTAGGGTCCCTCGGAGGGGAGCGACCTCGAGCGAGTGTAGCCCCGAGCTATAGAAAGTTGTATAACCTTTCTGTAACTTCTTAGGCGATTTTTAGAGATAGTTGTCCCTTGCTACAACTGGAAAGACTGGAAGGATTACGTTATGAATTCGCAACCATTTCTACCTGAGGCAAAGATTTCCGTTCCAGTTCTAGACGGAGAATTGGCGGTCTATCGCTACGGGCCCGAAGGTGGGAAACCGATCCTTGCTCTGCATGGGATTACTTCCACTAATCGTGCATGGCAATGGTTTGCTAGAAGTCTTGTGCCTCATGGTTACACGATTTATGCACCCGACTTACGAGGGCGCGGCGATTCGAATTCCCTTTCGGGTCCTTTTGGTATGGCGACGCACGCGCGCGATTTGATAACGGCCATGGACTTTATAGGCCTTGGCAAGGCAGATGTCATTGGACATTCAATGGGCGGATGGGTTGCCATAGCGCTTTTAGGCGTAGCGCCAGAGCGAGTTTTACGTACAGTTTTGATAGAAGGTGGCATTCTCTTGCCCCTACCACCTGGATTTACGGTGGAGGCTGTTTTGCCATATGTCTTGGGGCCAGCGCTGGCACGCCTGGACATGACATTCGAATCGAGAGAGGCCTATCGCAGTTTTTGGAAAGTTCAAGCAGCCTTTGCAAATGGGTGGAGTGCTGCTCTTGATGAATATGTCGATTACGATCTTCGCGGTTCTGAGTCAAATATGCATGCGAGTACTAACAAAGAGGCGGTGGTCGAGGACGCGAAAGATGAATTCGTGAATGAACTCATCGAAAACACTTTAAGGAATTTACCGGAGAAGGTCTTG
>JANXZB010000096.1 GCA_025355765.1 Actinomycetes bacterium | reverse complement strand
ACCCAAAGTTCTAGGGCATCCGTTGACGGGTGAAGACTCAGTTTTGGCACTGGGATATAGGGATCTCCATGGCGGCCCTCTGATTTGAAATATTTCTTCTGAACTCGCTCGGCTATCTCTGGGATCGGAAAGGCTGCCAGGGCCCGTCTTACGTGGCCACCCTCATCTCCATCTTGCAGGCGTCGTGCGATGACGGCGTCGATGGCCGTTCCGGAGACAACCCCCAACTGACCCGTCTTAGAGACAGACCTTGCCAGCTTCCAAGAAGATACGGCCACACCCATCCCGCCTTGGATAATGACCGGAAGGCCTTGAGCATCTTTCACACCGTGAAGCGTATAGGACTTGAAAAGTCCTGCCCTACCCAGATACCTGCGCAGGCTCAATCGGTGTGGCGAGGGGTGGCGCTCAGGCGGGGTTTTGTGGAAACGGTACTGTCACCTCTTGTGATCAATAAAACTCACCTCAAAACAGGCTCCCTTGCTGCAGTCTTAGCAGCCACCCTTCTAGCAGTCGCGGTTTCAGCCAATGCGGCTACCGTCTTCAAATCCGATCCCGCCGCCCTTCCCGGTCCCATCATGATCGCCGACGAAGGCAACAACCGGATCGTTGTCGTCGATCCTGCTGGCAATCCGCGCTGGATCTTCCCGCAGAAGGGCGATCTAAAGGCCGGCCAGACCTTCAAGACTCCCGATGATGTTTTCTTGTCCCCAGATGGGAAATCGATCATCGCCACGGAGTCAGAACACCAGATGGTAAGCATCATTGATATTGCAACAAAGAAGATCACCTTTGAATATGGTGTTGCGAATAAGGGCTCTCGCCTCAAGGGTCATCTCAATAACCCTGACGACGCAATGATGCTTCCCGACGGGCGTTTGATCGTCGCCGATATTAAGAATTGCCGGATTCTTTTCATCGATCCGAAAACCAAGAAGACCACTCAACTTGGCACTACCGGACGCTGCTATCACAATCCACCGAAGAGTTTTGGCAGCCCCAATGGTGCATTCCCAATGCAGGACGGACGTTTTCTTGTCACTGAGATCAATGGCGACTGGGTGAGCGCAATGTCCCTGACCGGGAAGATTTCATGGTCGGTTCACGCCCCCGGAATTGCCTACCCATCTGATACCAATGAGATTTCACCAAATGTCTACATAACAGTGGATTTCAGCAAGCCTGGGGCAATTATTAAATTCGACTCCAAGGGCAAGTTGCTCTGGAAATACAAGCCCACGGGTGCTGCGGCACTCGATCACACATCCTTGGCCACAGGCCTTCCAAACGGAATGGTCATTGCCAATGACGACGCTAACAATCGCGTGATCATCATCGACCCGAAGACGAAGAAGATCATCTGGCAATACGGACACACCAGAGTTAAGGGATCAGCAGCGGGGTATCTCAACAATCCAGATGGCTTGGAACTCATCCCTGCCAACGCCTTAGCTAACTTCAAACTCTCCTAGGAATTATCTTCCAAAGACAAACGCAAGAGCCATACCAATTGGTTATGGCCCTTGCGTCCGGATCAGATGGTTTACATTCATCTTTATTCCTTCGGAGAGTGAGAAATAAAGATCGACCACCACGTACCCACCTTGTTAGGTGGTGTACTAATCATCGTATGGTGCGCGCAAACGGGCTACAGATTTTGAGAGTGGCAACCCTAAATCTGATTGCAATGTGGGAATTCAACGGAAGGCGAATACGGCAAGCAGGGCAGTGATTTTGCATTGCGACTAGGGTGTGTGATACCCTAGGGGGTATGTCAACACTCAACTTATCTGCAGACGAATTTGAGAAAGTCATCTCCAAAGCGGGCATCGTGCTAGTTGATTTCTGGGCTGCTTGGTGCGGACCGTGCCGAATGTTCGGCCCCATATTCGAGGCAGTATCAGAGCAATATCCCGATATGGTCTTTGCAAAGGTTGACACCGAAGTCGAGCAACAGTTATCTGGATCACTCGGAATCTCTTCGATCCCGACGCTCATGGCGTTCAAGGATGGAGTGCTGCTCTTCAATCAAGCGGGGGCACTTCCCGCTGCGAGTCTGGAGCAACTTATTAAAGCCCTTGTAGATGTCGACATGGATGAGGTCCGGGCTAAAATCGAAGCTGAGAAGTAATGAGAAGGCAATGGCATCGGGCAGATTCTTAATGGCATGCATAACCAACCGAAAGGTACTCAATGGCAAAGAAAGCCGTCACTCACGTTCTATCTGATCCTGTTCAATTGGATGCCCTCACTAAGCGCCTGAAGCGGGCGCATGGCCAACTGGGCGCCGTCGTGCGGATGCTTGAAGAAGGCCGCACCTGCGAGGAGATTGTCACTCAGATGTCGGCTGTGGGAAAAGCGGTCAATACCGCTGCTTTCACTCTGATCGCAGCCAATCTCCAAGAGTGCATAGAAGAAGCAAATGAAAACACTCCAGCGATCACTCAGAAGTTGCAGAAGCTTTTCTTGAGTTTAGCCTAGAGATTTAGAGAGTAGCCATGAAGAAAAAATACGTTGCTGGGCTTGTTCTCTTAGCTGCCGGAGTTTTGATCCTCAGCGGATGTTCGTCAAAGGGGAGTGCAATCACAAACATGAATGCGAAGGATTTTTCTGCGAAAACGCAGCAGGCCGGCGTTGTTTTGCTGGATGTGCGTACTCCTGGTGAATTTAGCCAGGGCCATATTCAAGGCGCAATGAATATAGATGTTGAAGCTCGCACCTTCTTATCTGAAATCTCGAAACTGGATAAGAACAAGACCTACGCCGTCTACTGTCACAGCGGCAATCGATCTGGCGTTGCCACGAAGGCAATGGCCAAAGCAGGCTTTACCCATCTTTATAATCTAGAGAACGGCATCGCCGACTGGATGGCCCAAGGCATGCCTACGGTGATGTCTTGATGAGGGTGGTCATCGTTGGTGGAGTCGCCGGCGGAATGTCGGCTGCGACGCGGTTGCGCCGCCTTGATGCTGATGCGGAAATTATCGTTCTCGAGAAAAGCGGACATGTCTCATACGCCAACTGCGGACTTCCGTATTTCGTGGGGGGCATCATCGAAGATGAGGAATCCCTTTTTCTTCAAACACCAGAGTCGTTGCACGCGCGATTTCGGCTAGATGTCAGGGTTTCAACGGAAGCAGTTCGGATCATTCCAGCCTCGAAAACGGTCGAAATCCTTGATCTTACGAGCGGAGAATCTTCCGAGATCTCCTATGACAAATTGATCCTTAGTCCTGGAGCCTCTCCGGTCGTCCCGCCCATTCCTGGCATTGAGCGCGGGCTCACGCTGCGCACCGTCGAGGATGTCGAAAGAATTGTGGCACGCGTCAAAGATCGTCCGCAGAACGCGGTGGTTATTGGTGGCGGTTTCATTGGTCTTGAAGTTGCAGAGAATTTAGTTCACAAAGGAATTTCAACGACAGTCGTTGAGGCACTTCCTCAGGTATTGGCCCCCCTTGATCCAGAGATGGCCACGTTGGTTGCAGATGCATTGACTGACCACGGTGTAAAAGTTTTCCTAGGCAACGCGGTGCAATCCGTGACTGCCGATTCCGTCAAACTTGCCAGTGGTGAGGAACTTCCCAGTGATCTAGTAATCCTGGCGATCGGGGTTCGTCCAGACATTGCCCTTGCAAAAGGGGCAAATCTGAAAATCGGTGAGCGCGACGGCATCGAAGTCAACGAGTTCAACCAGACAAGTAATCCAGACATATATGCCGTTGGTGACGCAGCGCAGAAGCGTGATTCCATTGACGGAAGTGCGACTCTGGTTCCCCTTGCCAACCTTGCCAATCGTCATGGACGAGTTGTGGCTGACCATATTGCCGGTCGCGCGGTCAGAACAGTTCCGACAATTGGCACGGCAATCGTCAAAGTCTTCGACCTCACCATCGCTACAACCGGTTGGAATGAGAAGAGGCTTGTGGCGCAGAAGCGCGGTTTTCATGCAATTCACACCCATCCAGCCTCGCACGCGGGCTATTACCCAGGTGCCAAGCCGATGTCGCTGAAGCTCCTTTTTGACAGCAGCACTGGAGAAATTTTAGGTGCACAGGGCATCGGTACCGAAGGCGTCGACAAGCGCATCGACGTGATCGCTACTGCAATGCGCGGTGGAATTTTGGCGCCAGAACTGGCCGATCTCGAATTGGCTTACGCGCCACCGTTTGGCTCCGCAAAGGACCCCGTGAATATGTTGGGTTATATTGCCGAGAATCGACTTTCGGGACTGACCAAGACCGCGCAATGGAATGAACTTGAGGAATACCGAAACCGAGGCTTTGTGATTGTGGATGTTCGCACTGCGCGTGAATTCGCCAGAGGCGCCATCCCTGATTCCATCAATATCCCTATCGACGAACTGCGCGAAAGAATCAGCGAGCTCACATCTCATGACCTCGTCGTCACGTGCGAAGTGGGAATGCGTGGGCACTCCTCCGCATTGCTATTGGAGGAACTCGGATTCAATGTCTTGAACCTCGACGGTGGCTATCAAACATGGAGTCACTCGCCAGCAACAAACTCGGTACCAGTACTTATCTAGATGTCGTATCAAGAGCATTGGGCTCGCTCACTCGCAGAGTGGTCGATTCCATCTGAGATTCTCATGCAGGCGCAGACGAGTCCCTGGATTCATCCGCCAGCTCTTTTTCAGATTCCAGAAGAGATCGATGTAACGATTTCACACTCTCGTGCTCGTGAAGCACTCGCTGATGGTGGATCAGTCCTTGATGTCGGGTGTGGGGGAGGAATAGCCACCTTCGCATTAACGCCACCGGCCACACATGTAATCGGAATCGACCACCAGAGCGAGATGCTAGAAATGTTTACCGAGAATGCACAGAGATACGGCGTGACGTGCGAAATCTATGAAGGATTCTGGCCGGAGATTGCAGGGGATGTTCCGATTGCCGATGTCGTTGTTTGCCATCATGTTGTCTACAACGTCGCCAATATTGGGCCTTTCCTTCTGGCTTTGAATTCACATGCACGGAATCGCGTTGTGATTGAGATGCCTACTCGGCACCCCCTGACAAATATGTCTGCGGCGTGGAAGCATTTTTGGAACCTTGAACGCCCGAGTGAGCCGTCCTCAGAGGACATAATGAACGTACTTAATGAGATCGGTATCCGTGCAAGCATTCAACACTGGTCGGGTCCCTTAAGAGATCGTGTTGATATCGATCAGGACGCGGACTTCTTGCGAATTCGCCTCTGCCTGCCGCCAGAGCGACTAAGTGATGTCCGTGAATTTCTCGTGATGAATCCGCCACCCAGGCAGCGCGAAATTGCGACTATTTGGTGGGACGTCGAGAGCGAAAGTAACTAAACCAGCCATAGGCTGCCGCAACGAGTAGATATGGCGCGGCGCTCGCTAAAGAGGCAACGAAGTCGACTCCCACTTTGGAAATGTGGAAACCGTCCACGAAGGCAGTGGTCACAAATGTGACCAGAGCGAAGGCCAAGGGCGCGGTTGCTGCAGAGACATACTCGGTGCCGGCTCGGCCAAAGCGAATCGTTCCAGATACTGCGATGCAGATCATTAGTCCGGTGAAGACACCGATTCCGTGGCGCAGGGCAACTTCTGCAAACGCGAAGATCCCGATGAAGAAGGATTGCAAAACTACGACACCGGCCTTAGTCAGGCTGATTTTTGATATCTGTATTCCAGCAGGGGATGTCATTCGAGCTCCTCGTCTACCTCTTCACCATCAATGAATTCATCCGGGGCATCAAGGGCCAACTTGCTCTTGAGCCCCCGCACGTTATCTGAAACTTCCGGAAACGCCTTGAGTTTACTGGAGTCACCTGACACTCCCAGACTCATGATCTTCTTCGCCGGGCTTAAGACGGTGCTCTCGGCAGTGGGGATCATGTCGTTATATGCCTTCACTGTCGCTTTGAGTCGGTCGCCAACAGCAACGATTTTCACGTGTAGGGAAGCGACGTTTTTGAGGAATGTTCCGGCCAGCTCTTGAATCTCCGCGGCGCTTTCGGCAAGACGGTTACGACTAAAGACGTAACCCACCGTGGCAAGAAGAGACATCATGGTTGTCGGAGTGGCAATGGTGACGCTCTTTCTAAATGCCTTGTCGAGCAAGTGGGGATCAACGCGCAACGCCTCGGTGAGGATGGATTCGAAT
>JANXZB010000082.1 GCA_025355765.1 Actinomycetes bacterium | reverse complement strand
AAGGAAGTAGTGCTCTGTGGCGGAGCGATCAACACCCCGCAAATCCTTCAGCTATCGGGGATTGGTCCTGCCGAGGAACTGAGACGACTGGGCATCAAGTTGATTAAAGAATTGCCAGGCGTCGGAGCGAACTTGCAGGATCACCTTGAAGTATATGTTCAGTACTCTTGTAAGCAGCCAATTTCAATGCAGCCTATGCTCAAAAAGTGGCGCAGGCCCTTCATCGGTGCCGAGTGGCTCTTTCTTCGCAAAGGTCCGGGTGCGACTAATCATTTCGAAGCCGGCGGATTCGCTCGCAGCAACGACAAAGTTGCATATCCAAATTTGATGTTCCATTTCCTCCCGCTTGCGATCCGATACGACGGAACTGCCCCTTCGTCTGGTCACGGGTATCAAGTCCACGTTGGGCCCATGTATTCCGATGCCAGAGGCTCCGTGATGATCAGCAGCACAAATCCCATGGACAAGCCCAAATTAAGGTTTAACTACTTGTCTACCGAACAAGATAAACAGGAATGGGTAGAGGCGATTCATGTCGCCCGAAAGATTCTGACACAGAAGGCAATGGACCCTTATAACGGGGGAGAGATTTCTCCGGGCGCATCCGTGGACACGGATGAGGAGATCTTGAATTGGGTTCGCCGCGACGGAGAGACGGCCCTACATCCTTCGTGTACGGCAAAGATGGGCTCCGATGAGATGTCAGTTGTCGACCCAGAAACTATGAAGGTCCATGGAGTAGAAGGTCTGCGCGTAGCCGATGCTTCGGTCTTTCCGTATGTGACAAATGGCAATATCTACGCCCCGGTCATGATGGTCGCCGAGAAAGCAGCAGACTTGATACTTGGGAAAACACCCTTGCCTCCCGAGAATATTGAGTTTTACCGACACCATAAGGTCTAAAGATGAGAGATGACGACGCCGCACCATCTTCGATTGCGAGAGTGAAGGTTCACGACACGCAATCGAGTACTCCAACAACTGACAGCGTCGTTGTCGAAGAACCCCTTGAGATTCGCATTAAACGTCGAGGGATCGAAGACCAACTAGGCATAACGATGCGCACTCCAGGGGCTGATCTCGAACTGGCCACTGGCTTTCTCTGGGGGGAAGGCTTTCTCACAGAGCCCCAGGAATTGTTAGGTGTAAAAGTTTGCGGGGACCGATCGCTGACACCAAGACAGCGGGCCAACATTGTTATCGCAGAAGTCAGTGATGACTCACCTGAACACCCAAGAGCCCTCGAGCGACGTTTCACAATCTCATCGGCATGTGGAGTCTGTGGCTCCACCAGCATTACGGATCTTCACGGGCGAGGTGTCCAACGTGTTCGGCAAACGACTCACACTCCTCAAGAGCTCGCTGCTATGCCAGAACTCTTGATAGGACGACAGGGCATCTTCGAAAAGACCGGTGGGCTGCACGCGGCACTCTTGGTGGATCCGACTGGAACTCCGCGGTGGATCCGAGAGGACGTGGGTCGTCACAACGCAGTAGATAAAGTGGTTGGTGCGGCATTGATCGCGCAAGAACTTCCTCTGCGGGATTGGACCCTTGTGGTTTCGGGCAGGGTTGGCTACGAGATCGTGCAAAAAGCGATTGTGGCGGGAATAGCGGCTCTTGTTGGGGTTTCGGCTCCGACATCCCTTGCCGTTGACCTTGCGCACGAATTTGGTCTTACCCTTCTTGCCTTCGCCCGAAACGGAAAGGCGAAGGTTTATTTGCCGCTGTTAGGATGACGAAGTGAAACGACGTGGTTGCTTCCTTCTTGTCGCCGTAGCGATGTTCGCATGGGTTGCATCCCCATCCGACGCCTCGCTGAATCGAAGTTCAAATTCCACCCTCACGGTCTTTGCCGCCTCCAGTCTTGGACAGACCTTCCAAACCATCGGCAAAGAATTTGAGGCCAAGCATCCTGGAGTCTCCGTGCAGTTCTCCTTTCTTGCCTCCTCGACGTTAGCCACCCAGATGTTGGCCGGTGCTCCGGTTGACGTTTTCGCATCGGCGTCCGTCACGGATATGGCTACCGTTAAGGCGTTAGTTCCAGAGTCAAAGACTTTTGCAGCGAACCGAGTGGTCTTGGCAACACCTCGCGAGAATCGGTTCCACATAAACAAAACCGTGGATCTGAACAAGCGAGGTGTGAAGTGGATCCAGTGCGCTCACTTGGTGCCGTGCGGAGTCGCCGCGGACGCCGCTCTTGCCGCCGAAGGTCGAGTCACATCAAAGCCTGTCTCCCTTGAACCTAAAGTCTCCAGCGTGGTTGCCAAAGTCGTGAGTGGAGAAGTGGATGCGGCCATCATTTACCACACCGACTATGTAGCCAATAAAGGAGTACTTAAGGAGATCCGTTTCAGAGACTCAGCTGCTGCAACAACGCACTATCTAATTGGTGTCGTGAAAACGAGCGGTCAGCATGCATTGGCAAAGTCCTTTGTAGATGCAGTTCTATCGGCATACGGAAGAAAAGTCCTCGCTGAAGCCGGATTCATCAGGGCGAATTGAAAACGATGAGCCGTAAAAGATTAGATGCCTTCAACCTCGCCCTGGCAACATTGGGCGGCCTTGTACTTCTTCTTCCGTTAATTGCCCTCTTCACCAAGGTTCCTTGGGCAAGCCTGATTTCGCGCCTAACGGAGCCCAACTCCATAAGTGCAATCCGTCTCTCAATGTGGAGTTCGTTGCTGGCCACGTTGATCTGCATCATCCTGGGTGTCCCTCTGGCATGGATCTTGGCACGAGGCAACCGACGAATCGTGAACATCGTACGACCGTTGGTTCTGGCTCCGATCGTGTTGCCACCGACAGTAGCGGGCATGTCTTTACTCGCCCTCCTTGGGCGCAATGGGCTCCTCGGGCGCTATATATACGATGCGACTGGTTGGTCGATGCCCTTCACTGCATCGGCGGTGGTCTTCACGGGCGTGTTTGTCGGTATGCCATTTCTTGTTCTTGTTGTGGAGTCAACCTTTCGACACCTGCCAAGTGATCAAGAAGATGCGGCCGAGATTGATAGGGCCACGCCATTCACGATGTTCAGATTGATCGCGCTTCCGCAATCACGCAATGGGATAGCCACGGGGGCGGTTTTGGCGTGGGCGCGTGCGTTGGGCGAATTCGGTGCGACGATGATGTTTGCTGGGTCATTGCCCGGTCTAACGCAAACCTGGCCGATGCAAGTTTATTTTGAGACCGATCAAGATATGAGTTCGGCCTATGCTCTGAGTGCCGTGATGGCAATTGTGGCGGTGGCAGTTGTCTTTGCCCTTCGCAAGCAACTACGAAGGGCGTTTGCAAATTGAGCACAGTGATGTCTGTGACGGTACGTTTTTACGCGGCCGCACGTTCGGCCTCTGGCCAGCGCGAATCATCCGTAGCTCCTGGCAGGCTCGATCACATACTTGCTGAAATTGCACCTGAGAATCCCCGGCTAGCGCAGGTTTTCTTGCAGTGCTCGTTCTTACTCGATGGCGTCGTGCTCCACGATAAGGAAAGCATGATTCCCGCGGGCAGCACGTTGGATGTGCTTCCGCCCTTTGCCGGCGGCTAGCCGCCGATTGCGGACATCGGACGCTTTGGCTGCACAAAGTCGGGGTTGTTGATCCCGTGCCCAGAGAGTTTGGCAAGTACGGTTTTTTGAAGCCTGTCTGATATTTCTGCCCGGATATCAAATTCTGAAAGAGTCTCACTTCGAAGAATTTTTCGCAGGTCCATCTCGTCCTTAGAAAACAAGCAAGAGCGTAATTGGCCGTCTGATGTGAGGCGGACGCGATCGCACGAACCACAGAAGGGTTGCGTCACGCTGGCAATAATTCCCACAGTCGCCGGTCCGCCGTCAACATAGAACTCCTCGGCGGGAGCTGACCCGCGAGCCGGAACTGGGCTCAAGGTGAAGGCAGGAGAGAGAGATTCGAAAATCGCCTGTGCCGTAACCATGGTGGCGCGATTCCAAATTCCTCCGGCATCGAGTGGCATCTGCTCAATGAAGCGGAGCGCAAAACCTTCTTCAATTGCCCACTTCAGAAGTGCTGGTGCCTCGTCGTCGTTTATCCCTTGCATCAGAACGCTGTTGATCTTGATCGGTTGCAAGCCCGCCGTACGTGCTGCCCTCAATCCAGCGAAAACATCGTCGATTCTGTCTCGATGAGTCATTGTGGTGAACCGTTCGCGGTCAAGTGTGTCCAGGCTGACGTTGACTCTACTTAGCCCTGCATCAAAGAGAGGTGCCGCAAGCTTTGCAAGGCGGAGTGCGTTGGTGGTGATTGAAAGCTCAGGTGGATTTGGAAGCGCCTTGATTCGGGCCACGATGTCCACGATGTCAGGACGCAGCAGTGGTTCTCCGCCGGTGAGTCGCACCTGGTCAATGCCGTGCTCGGTAGCAACTTCGATGACGGTCATCAATTCGTCGGTCGTCAGAAGTTCGTCACTTGGCAGCCACTTGTCGAAATCAAGGGGCATGCAGTAATTGCATCTCAGCGAGCAGCGATCCGTCAGGGAAACGCGAAGATCGCGGTGAACGCGGTTGAAGCTGTCAATCAATTCGCTCATGCGCAATTCACCCATTCGTCGCTTCCGTCGGTAAAGACTTGGTGCTTCCAGATTGGAATTCTCGCTTTGATCTCATCAACCATCTCAACACAGGCACCGAAAGCCTCCCCGCGATGTTCAGCAGAAACAGCGACGATGAGCGCGGATTCGCCAAGTGCAATTTCTCCAAAGCGGTGCGCAACTGCAACACCGAAGACTTTGTGATGTGAGGCTACGTCGCGCACCACTTCGTTGAGGATCTCCTCGGTTGAAGGATGAATCTCATAGGTAAGTTTGGATACTTCTTTGCCGTTATCGAGGATGCGCACATTACCGCTAAAAGTGGCCACGGCTCCAGCTTGGACGGACTCAACTTGGGCGATGAACGTTGACAGTGAGATCACTTGATCGGTTAATAGAACGGAAATCATGACTGCTCGTGATCTCCGCCAGCCAGCTGGCTGATCGCGTGAAGTGCAAGGCGGGCGATGATCACGAGACCATCTCGAACGCCTCCCGGTGAACCTGGCAAATTTATAATCAGGGAATTTTCGGTGGTGCCGGCCAACCCTCTGCTCAAGTCGGCGGTGGGAACCTTCTCGCGAGAGTATGCACGCAGGGCCTCACTTATTCCCGGAAGTGCTTTTTCGATCAAAGGTGCGGTTGCCTCTGGTGTGACATCTGTCGGCGAGATTCCAGTGCCTCCAGTGGTCACGATCAAATCGATCTTTGCGTCGATTGCTTTGGAAATCTCGGCGGCGATGAGACTGACGCTATCTGGAACCACGACCTGGGTTGTCACGTTGAAACCAAGGTCCCGCAAGCCCGCAGCAAGAATTTCTCCGCTGGTGTCCTCGTAAACTCCGCGAGATGCGCGATTGCTCGCGGTAATAATTGCGGCTTTGAGCGATTTCACGTTCGCTTCCACGCGCCGTTGCGCCCACCGTCTTTGGAATCGATGCGAATATCGGTGATTGCCGCACCGGGGTCAATCGATTTCACCATGTCGACAATTGTTAGGGCCGAAATCGCAACCGCCGTGAGGGCTTCCATCTCGACTCCGGTGCGATCGGCAGTGCGGACATTTGCCTCAATGGTTACGCCTGCATCGATCACCTGCAATTCAACACTCACGCTATGAAGAGCGATCGGGTGTGCAAGGGGGATGAGGTCGGGGGTTCTCTTGGCGCCCATAATTCCAGCCAGGCGAGCTGTTGCCAGTACATCGCCCTTTGGGACGCTTCCGTCGCGGAGCATTGCAACTACGGTATGGGAGAGCAGTACTTTTCCAGATGCGCTTGCGGTGCGAGTGGAAATGTCGCGATCGCTAACATCGACCATATGCGCCTGGCCATTAGCATCAAGATGCGTGAAAATTTCTTCCGGGCTCATAACGGGTAATCGTAGCCTTCATTACTGAGGCAGAGGGAGCCACCTGACTTGCCCGCCTGCATGTGTAGTTCCAGAATTCACGACGGCAAAGCCTGTCGATGCTGCTAAACCGCGGAGCATCGCCGACCCAAGGTGCTCGCCCATCTCAAATCGACCCAGAACAAGATTGCCCAGAACAAGCCGAGTGAAATTTGTTGGTGCTACGAGCTCGTTATTTGTGATCACAGTCTGGAGTTCATAG
Source organism: Actinomycetes bacterium (assembly GCA_025355765.1). Lineage (GTDB taxonomy): Bacteria > Actinomycetota > Actinomycetes > Nanopelagicales > Nanopelagicaceae > QYPT01. The sequence goes on along the minus strand of JANXZB010000082.1, from coordinate 12,996 downwards.
GGTTTTCGTCCAAGAAGTGAGTCGATAACTGGCGCGCCTAGGCTCATCAAACCCACGATTGCCGATTGTGGGTTTCCTGGAAGACCAAGCAAGGGTACGGATTTTCCACGATGTGGAATCTTTGCCAGAAGCATCGGATGACCCGGTCTAGATTTCACTCGGTCCACCACCATTGATGCGTTGAGGGATGCAAGAGCGTTGTGGACGTGATCTCGCGGGCCATCGGCAGTTCCACCGGTTGTTATCAGCAAATCGCATTCGACCGCTTGAGAGAGCGCCTCAATGACGGATGAAAGCTCATCGGTCACATAAGTGACACTTATTAACTCAGCACCTAGTCGATCTAGCCAACCTGGAAGTTGTGGACCTAGGGAGTCGCGCACTCTTCCCCCTTCGGGCAAACCAGACAGGAGTAATTCATCTCCCAGGAGCAACAACGCCACCTTTGGTTTTCGAACAACTTCGACCTTGTCGAAACCGCAGGCTGCCAGAAGGCCGATGAGCGACGGTGATAACTCCGCGCCTCCACGGGCCAGGAGATCCCCCTTGCGGCACTCTTCACCCGCGGGTCGAATGTCTGCACCGTCAGTTACCTGGGCGTGAACATATTCATCTTTAACCTCTGCAACTTCCCATCGCACAACCCCGAAAGTTCCATGTGGGATCACCGCACCCGTTGCAATCCGTACCGATGTTCCACTTTTCAAATCTGCTTCACATGGCGCACCGGCTTTTATGTCGCCAACGATCTTCCACGGACCGTCCCCTGCAACTGCCCATCCATCCATCGATGAGGTCGTAAAGGTGGGAAGGTCACATAAGGCCGGGCAATCTCGTGCAAGAATTCGGTTCGTCGCAATTTCCAAAGAGATCTCGTCGGAAGCGAGTTGTTGACATTGATTTGCGGCGATTACGCGCGCGATATCCCAACCTACTTCTTGCCAATCATTCATTTATCTGATGGCCACTTTCTGGCGAGTTCGGCTAGCCCCTTAACCGCTTCTTTGGGATCTGCTCCACAGGCGATCGCAATTCCAAGGAGAAAGGTGGTTATAGGGGCGGCTTTTCTTTCGACGCCATGTGCGGCATCGCGCGCCAGATCCAGAATCATTTCTTGGTCGACGGTGACATCGATATCGAGTTCCTTCTGTACGGCTGCAATCCATTTATCCATGTTGCTGCACCTCTCTGTTATTCGGACTCTTCACTAAGACTAATCGCTCGCTCCAGGTCTGCGGGAGTATCAATGTCTAGAAGAATACGTTGCAATACGGGGTCAAGTCGCAACTCCCTGACAGTCAGGATCTGGATCAAATTACGCACGGATTGACCTTGTGTGTTTCCTAGTTCTGTTACGGCCCGGGCAAGGGCATCGCGTCGATACAGGGCGCAGAGAGGTTGGCGAATGCCAGCAGGATCGAGTGGAATTGTTGCATCTTCCGTCTCGGGCAAGTTCTCCCTCAATACCGCCAGTATCTGACTGGCAAAGGGCATGTCCGTGGCGATGATGGCCACAAATTCTGAATCAATGAGTTTGAGTCCGGCTTCAATTGCTGCAACAGGGCCTCCACCCAGGGGATGCTCTTGGGTGTATTTGACCTGTCTTGCAGAATTTTCTAGTTCTGGTCCTACGATAACGATCTCAATCTCGAGCGGAAGGGTAAGTAGGAGATTCTCGATAAGTGAAATTACACCGAGTTTCGCCTGCGATTTATCGGAGCCGAATCGAGTACTCGATCCTCCCGTCAAAATCATGGCGCTGAGTGAATTCATTACATCCGTCCTATTGCCCGGTGATGGATGAAAGTATCTTCATAATTCCACTTGATTGGTTCGTACGTTTCTCCTCTTTATCGGCAAGCCCCGAAAGCCTGATTGCTCCGTTAATTGCCAACCAGCGCAGCGGTTCGGGTTCCCACTTTGCGTTTTTCCATTGAACGAAGGGCAAATCGGAACGATCGGTTTTCTTCTCGAGGATCAGGTCGGCCATGGCACCGGCGGCCAGATAGGAAAGGGCAACCCCATCACCGGCGTATCCGCCCATTTCTCCATAATTTTCATCTGTTCTGACGTAGGGTGCCCAATCTCGTGTAACACCAACGGCGCCTCCCCACGAATGCGTGAAATCAAACTTAGACAAGATTGGAAACCAATCCTTCGCCATTTCACGTAGGCGCTGATGATCTTTTCGATGGTGCTCGCTCGCATCTTTTCGTCGCGATCCCCAGGTGTAGGGCGCACCGCGTCCGCCAATTGCAAGGCGCTCGTCGGCGGTTCTCTGTGCGTATGTAACCAGATGTGAGCCTTCCGCAAATGTTTCGCGATTTGAGATTCTAATTTCATCAAAGACTTGTGGGGGAAGAGGCTCTGTAGCGATCATCAGCGAATAGATAGGTACCTGATCGCGGGTTCCTTCGTGATAGGCCTCCGTGGCGCGGACAACGAATTTACTCTCAAGGTTATTTCCGTCCACCGAAACCGAATTACTTGAAGAGATCAGCCCTTCAGTATTTTCGAAGATACTCACCCCGCGCTTCTCCAGTGAACGCGCCAATCCTGCAACTAATGCCGCTGGGTTGATGGCTGCGCAGTGGGGAGTAAAGGTGGAACCAAGGGCGCCCCTCATTTGGATGCGCGATCTGGTTTCACGCGCCCCGAGGAGCGTGTATTCAGGCTCAATGTGCGAAGTAAGCCGCTTGAGTTGGCCTTCATTGCGAGCAATGGTCAACGAGCCGCCCTTTGCGAATCCGCAGTCAATTCCTTCTCGTTCTGCGAAGCCTCCGATCTCATCGATGGATTTACGAAGGTGAACGTGAAGACTCAATACCGATTCGGCCGTTGTGTGTTTGAGCAGTTTGTGATCTTCGATGGGATAGAGAGATGATACCCATCCACCGTTTCGACCGCTGGCGCCTGAACCGACACGGTTCTTTTCAAGTACTGCAATACGTAGAGTGGGTTCCCACGCGTTTAAGTGGTGAGCAGTCCAAAGTCCGCTAAATCCGCCGCCGACGATCACCACATCCCAGGGGCGGTCCAGGGTTCCCGGTGTAAATACCGGGTGATCTACGAGTGACCACCAAAGGCTCATAGACGATTGCCCGGCCATCGCGATATGTAGTCGGGAGAGGGAATCCCTGAACGGAGATTGGTGGCTGGGATGGGCGCGCCATAGCTGGAAACAATTGGAAGTATTCCCGCCCATACGTTTGAGTCGAGATCCGATTCAGTATCATCGGGTTGGCCGTGTGAGACTTTTATGCTGATTTCATTCAAGGGGAAAGCCACTACAGCGGTGGCTTTCAATTCCTGCTCGGTGGAATTGCGCAGTTCGGCTCTGCGTTCGGGGAAAAGATGATCAGTCAGCCCTTGCAGCGCATGTCGCTTCTCCTCATCGCTTAGAAGACGTGCCCTCCCGAATGCCATAAGGGATTGGTAGTGCATTGAGGATTCGAAAGATGAGCGAGCAAGTACCAATCCATCGATAAGTGTGATGGTCACGCATGCTGGTACTCCATCTGCCAACGCTTTGAAAAGCCGAGAGGCAACCGAGCCGTGCATGAGCAACTCGTCACCATATGGCGCGCACGAAACGGGGAGGCAATAAGGCTGATCCGCGATTGTTATCGCAACGTGGGCAATGATCGCCCGCTCCAAAATCCTTCGCACAACCGCAGGGTCATCAACCTGCTTGTGTGGTGCGCGATGGACTTTAGTGCGATCGGATTCCATTACAGAATGATAGATGCAGCCTCAGTAAGGACGGTTCGAAGAATCGATTCGATCTCATCGAAATGCGACTGATCGCAAATCAGTGGGGGAGCAATTTGGATCACTGGATCTCCACGGTCATCCGCGCGGCAGTAGAGGCCGTTATCGAAGAGTGCTTTGGAAAGGAAGCCGCGGAGCAACTTCTCGCTCTCATCTGCCGAGAAGGTCTCACGCGTTGCCTTGTCTTTCACCATTTCCAGCCCATAGAAGTATCCAGCTCCTCGGATATCTCCGACGATCGGTAGGTCATAGAGCTTCTCAAGCGTAGCTTTTAGGGCGTCTTCGTTGGCGCGAACATTCTCGTTAATGCCTTCACGCTCGAAGATGTCCAAGTTCGCAAGGGCAACAGCCGCCCCTGCCGGATGGCCACCAAAGGTGAAACCGTGCAAAAACGAGTTGGTTCCTCTGCGGAAAGGCTCATAGAGCCTTTCATTGGCGATCATGGCCGCCATCGGGAAGTAACCCGAAGTCATACCTTTACCGCAGGTGATGATGTCAGGAACCACGCCATATCTAGTCGATGCAAAGTAATCTCCGATGCGCCCAAATCCTGTAATGGTCTCGTCGCAGACCATGATCACGTCGTACTGATCGCAGATTTCACGGACCCGTTGCAAATAGCCTGGAGGAGGCGGAAAGCATCCTCCGGAGTTTTGGACGGGTTCGATGAAGACTGCGGCCACGGTATCGGCGCCTTCAAAAAGAATGGCCTCTTCGATGCGGTTAGCTGCCCATTGCCCGAACTCTTCATACGAATCGCGATGGTTGAGAGGCGCACGATAGAAGTTGGTGTTCGGAACTTTATGGTGTCCGGCAATCAACGGTTCGAAGAACTGCTTTGCTGCTGGAATGCCAGTGATCGACAGCGCACCTTGAGTTGTGCCGTGGTAGGCGACGTGTCGGCTGATGATTTTATGTTTCATTGGTTTGCCAGTGAGTTTGAAGTACTGCTTGATGAGTTTTGCTGCAGTTTCAACTGCCTCACCACCGGATGCGCTGAAGAAGACGTGGTTGAGTCCTTCTGGCGTGAAATCAGTGAGGCGTTCTGCCAATTCGATTGCACGTGGATGTGCGTATGACCAGATAGGGAAGTATCCGATCTCCTTAATCTGTTTTGCGTAGGCTTCAGCCAATTCTTCGCGGCCGTGCCCTACTTGAGTCGAAAAGAGCGATGAGATGCCATCGAAGTAGCGCTTGCCGCGGTCGTCGTAAATGTATGCGCCTTCGCCTTTAACGATGACTGGGATCGAACCGCCGGCATCGTATGCACCCATCCGCGAAAAGTGCATCCATAGATGCTCTTTTGCTCGGTTGGACCAGTTCGAGTCGAGATCTGACTCAAAGAATTGAACGTTGTCGAATGTACTTGTTGTTGCCATTTTTTATGTTCCCCAGTTATAAAGTTGCTTGCGCAACTTCAGATAGATAAAGCTCTCCGTGCTGCGTACTTGCGGAATTGCTCGTATGCGTTGCAATAGTTCTAGGAGATGTTCGTCGTCGTTGCAGATGACCTCTGCCATTACGTCAAAGCCACCGGAGGTGATCAGGATGTAATCGACTTCCTTATAGTGCGAGAGTTGATCGGCAACCTCGACGAGGTCACCTTCAACTTTTATGCCGATCATGGCCATGCGATAAGAACCAACTGTCAGCGGATCTGTGACCGCGACCACCTGCATCACACCAGACTCGATGAGTTTGGCAATGCGTTGGCGGACAGCTGCCTCAGATAAGCCAACAGCTACTCCGATGGCGGCATAGGGCTTGCGCCCGTCGATCTGGAGCTGCTCGATGATCGCCCGAGAAATGTCGTCCAGTACCGGGCGGTGCTTGATGGCCATGGCTTACTCTCTCGCACCTTTTGGGCAAAAGCAAAGGAATCCGCAGAATTTTGCCCTTTTCACGACGATATCCGCACATTTCGGGACAAAAATGGGGCGAATTCGTGGTGGGGGCTGTTCAGCGGGGCTTTCTGGGCGTACCCTCGCATCACCATCGAAAAGGGCTTAGAAGGAGCAAATGAATGGAAAAGCTATCCAGTTTCGTCAACGGAGCCGAAGTCCAAAGTTCTTCCGGGGAGACTACGCCGATCTTCGATCCCTCCACTGGTGAGGTCTACGCCCAGGCGCCTAAGTCCAATGCTCATGATGTTGACGTTGCTATGCAGGCTGCCGCTGTTGCCTTTCAAAGGTGGGGCCAGACAACCCCGAGCGAGCGCCAACGTGCACTCTTAAAGATTGCCGATGCCCTTGAATCTCGCGCGGAAGAAATTGTTGCAATTGAAAGTCGGAATACCGGCAAACCATTAGCTGTAACAATGTCAGAGGAAATTCCGCCGATGATCGATCAGATCAGATTCTTCGCCGGAGCGGCCCGCAATCTTGAGGGCAAATCGGCCGGCGAGTATATGCACGGCATGACCTCTTTTATTCGCCGCGAACCCATTGGCGTGTGCGGACAGATCACTCCTTGGAACTATCCGATGATGATGGCGGTCTGGAAATGGGCACCAGCGATTGCGGCAGGCAATACGGTTGTTCTGAAGCCAAGCCATACGACCCCTGCGAGTACCGCTTTTATGGCCAAGCTCATGGCAGAGTTCCTGCCCGCTGGCGTATTCAATGTTGTGTGCGGCGAGCGCGAGAGCGGACAGGCCATTACTGAGCACTTCACACCCGCCATGGTTTCGATCACCGGTTCGGTGCGAGCCGGCATCGATGTGGCAACGAAGGCAGCCAAACAGGTCAAGCGAGTTCACCTTGAACTCGGCGGGAAGGCGCCGGTGGTTGTCTTCAACGATGCCGATCTGGAGAACGCAGCCGAGGGAATCGCCCTCGCCGGGTATTTCAACGCCGGCCAGGATTGCACCGCAGCTACTCGCGTTCTAGTCCAAGCCGGTGTCTACGATCAGATGGTCGCCCTTCTGGCTGACCAGGCCGCCAACAAGATTGCTATCGGGATGCCCAATGAGGACGTCTTGGTTGGACCCGTCAACAACATCCATCAACTCGCATCGGTGACCGGATTCCTCGAGAGAGTCCCTTCTCACGCGCGCATCATGGCTGGTGGTTCTCGAATCAACCGTCCTGGGTACTTCTTCCCCCCAACAGTTGTAGCAGACCTTCGCCAGGACGATGAAATGATTCAGAAGGAAATCTTCGGGCCAGTTATCACGATGCAGAAATTCAACACCGAGGAAGAAGCCATCTCCATGGCCAATGGGGTTGAGTACGCCCTGGCATCTAGTGTCTGGACCCGCGACCATAGCCGCGCGATGAGGATGTCAAAGGCTCTGGACTTTGGATGCGTCTGGATCAACACCCATATTCCCATTGTTGCCGAGATGCCACATGGTGGGTTCAAAAAGTCAGGCTATGGAAAGGATCTTTCCGGGTACGGATTCGAGGACTACACCAGGATCAAGCACGTCATGACAAACCTCAACGCCTAACGTGAAAGGGGTGCGGGGAGGGCATAAACTCCCCGCATTGAACTCACCATATTAACGAATACGAAATGAAGGCCAGATAACTTTCCAACAGTGACCGCGATACGAAAGAGGAACTGCAATGCCAAAGAATGACCCGATCTCTCCTAAAACTCTCGAACTCATTCGGGCGCAGATGTCTCGGCGTGGTTTCATCGCTGGCGCAGGTGGCCTAGGTGCCGCCGGACTCCTCGCGGCGTGTGGGACCGGCACTTCCGGTGGCAAGCCAGGGACCTCTTCTTCGCCTACTGCGATTTCTGACACGGGCGGAACTGTCCGTTGGGCCAACTGGACTCTCTATCTGGATTATGAGTCAAAGACTAAGAAGTACCCGACCCTTGAAGCCTTCCAAAAGCAATCCGGTATCAAGGTCAACTACAAAGAAGATGTCAACGACAATGACGAGTTCTACGGCAAGGTGCAAGGTCAGCTCAAACTCGGTCAAGACATCGGCTATGACATCGTCACTCTGACTGACTGGATGGCCGCGCGTTGGATCCGCCTGGGCTACACCCAGAAAATCGATGTGGCGGGGATTCCTAACAAGGTAAATATTCTCGACAAGTTGAGCACCGTTGGATTTGATCCCGGACGCAATAATTCGCTCACTTGGCAGTCAGGTTTTGCAGGATTTGGTTGGAATAAGCAGAAGCTCCCCGGCGGAATCAAAACGCTTGATCAGTTGTTCGCCCCAGCAAACAAGGGCAAGATCGAAGTCCTTTCAGAGATGCGCGACACCATGGGAATCATCTTGCAGTTCCAGGGCGTCGATATTGAGTCCAATTTCACCGAAGCTCAATTCATGAACGGCATCGACTTCTTGCAGAAGAAGATCTCCGATGGCTTCATCAGAAAAGTGGCCGGCAACAGTTACAAGGAGGACCTCATTAGCGGTGACGCGGTCGCGGTCATTGGCTGGTCAGGCGATCTATTCCAGTTGAACTCAGAGAACAACGGCAAGTTCGAATTCGCCCTTCCCGAGAGCGGTGGAACCTTGTGGAGTGACAACATGATGATTCCTTCTACCTCACACAACAGGCTCAATGCCGAGAAGGTAATGAACTACTACTACGAGCCAGCCGTTGCAGCCCAAGTGGCGGCCTACGTCAACTACATCTGTCCTGTGAAGGGCGCTCAGGCCGAGATGGAGAAGATCGATCCAGCACTTGCCAAGAGTCCTTATATTTTCCCAGATGCTACGGCCTTATCTAAGGCAAAGGTATTCCGCACGTTGACTCCAGCTGAGGAGACCACCTTTACCACTGCCTTCCAAAAGGCAACTGGCAACTAGTGGCTGACGCATCTTCCTCATCGCACGGGGATCTAAAGCTGACCCGTGTCACCAAGTCTTTCGGTGATTTCACTGCAGTTGATGATTTAACCCTCACGATCCCAGAAGGGTCTTTTTTCGCACTGCTTGGACCTTCCGGTTGTGGCAAGACAACGACGCTTCGGATGATTGCCGGATTGGAGGAGCCCACTGCGGGCTCTATCCATATCGGTACAACTGATATCACCACAAAGAAGCCATACCAGCGCCCTGTAAACACAGTTTTTCAGAACTACGCGCTTTTTCCTCATCTGAGCATCTTCGAAAACGTCGCCTTTGGGCTTCGCCGCCGTGGAGTCAAGGATGTTAAGGAGCAAGTCGACAAGGTCTTGAAGTTGGTCGAACTGCCTCATCTCTCCGAACGGAAACCTACGCAATTATCGGGTGGCCAACAGCAGCGCATTGCGCTCGCACGCGCCATCGTTAATCGCCCTGCACTGCTTCTGTTGGATGAGCCTTTGGGTGCACTTGATTTGAAATTGCGTCGCCAGATGCAGATCGAATTGAAGTGGATCCAAACAGAAGTCGGACTCACCTTTGTTCACGTAACTCATGACCAGGAAGAGGCCATGACCATGGCCGACACCATCGCGGTCATGAATGAAGGGCGCATAGAGCAGATGGGTTCACCCGCTGAGCTTTATGAATCACCTCGCACCGCCTTCGTTGCAAACTTTCTAGGCCAGTCCAACTTGATTCGTGGCGAAGTCAGTTCGAGCGACGCCGATCAATCCATCGTTGAAGTTCATGGGCAAAAAATCGCGATAGTGAAAGCGCGTAACCGCGCCGCAGGCAAATCCATTCTCGTGGGAATCCGTCCTGAGAAGATTCGCATTTCACTTCCGAATGACCCATGCACGGGCAATGTGCTTACCGGTGGGATTGTTTCGGACGTCTCCTTCGTGGGAGTGAGCACCCAATACGTTGTTGAGATGCCGTGGAAGCAGGACCTCATGGTCTTCGAACAAAATGACGGCGGCACGCCCACCTTGCGCCCTGGAGATCCCGTCTCGCTTTCATGGAATGCACCGTTCACCTTTGGCCTTGACGGCTCAGAGGACGTGAACGCTGGTTCTGAAGTGGATGATCCGGCGTAATGGCCTTTCTTCAAAGTGCAGTAACGCGTGCCGGTACCTTCACCGGACGAAAAGGGCGTCTGCCTTATCTTCTCTTGCTGCCGGGGATGCTCTGGCTCTTCACCTTCTTCATCCTGCCGATCATCAATTTGGCCGGAACCTCTACTCAGACGCCAGTTCTCGGCGGAGACACCGGCCAGTACGTGCAGACTTTCCGCCTTGCCAATTACATTGACGCCTTCAACGCGGCCAGGCCTCAGTTCGCACGTTCCTTTATTTACGCCTTTCTGGCAACTCTCCTCGCGTTGGCGATCTCATACCCACTTGCCTATGCAATTGCCTTCCGATCCGGTCGCTTCAAGAACATCCTCCTAGTACTTGTCGTCGCCCCGTTCTTCACTTCATTCCTGCTTCGCACCGTTGCCTGGAAGCAGATCTTGGGGGAGGAAGGCTTTGTCGTGCCGACGTTGCGAGCACTCCACATCATCGGACCGCAGGCAACCCTTACTGCCAGCGCGTTGGCGGTGGTTACGGGTATGACGTATAACTTTCTACCTTTTATGACCCTCCCGCTCTATGCATCCCTCGAGCGCATTGATCCCCGAACTTTGGAAGCCTCCAATGATCTTTATGCAAATGGCATCACGACATTTCGGAAAGTTACTTTCCCGCTGTCGATGCCGGGTGTAGTTGCTGGAACCCTTCTCACTTTCATTCCTGCCGCAGGTGATTATGTAAACGCCGCGATTCTTGGAAATCCGAATACGACGATGATCGGAAATGTCATCGACTCACGCTTCTTCCGAATCGTCGACTACCCAACGGCTGCGGCGCTCTCCTTCATGTTGATGGCTGCCATCTTGATTCTTGTGACGATTTACATTCGCCGATCTGGAACGGACGAGCTGGTATGAGTACCGTCCCGATTCCGACCCTTCCCGTCTCCAAGCGCATCTCGCGCTGGTTTGGCCGCAACCTTATTCGCATCTACGCAGTTCTTGGCTTTACCTATCTATTCGTACCCGTCTTCTACACCATCGCTTTCTCCTTTAACAATGCGGGTAAGAGCAATCTTGTCTGGAAAGGTTTCACGCTTAGCAACTGGGCGAATCCTTGTGGAGCCCCAGATGTATGCGCCGCACTCGGCAACTCTTTGAAGATCGGCGTAATCGCGACAACGGCTGCCACCATCCTTGGAACGCTTATCGCGTTTGCAATTGGTCGGCACAGATTCAGAGGGCGCGCAACGACAAACCTCCTGATCTTCTTGCCGATGGCCACTCCAGAAGTTGTTCTTGGTTCCTCGCTTCTCGCCATGTTTCTGGCTTTTCGCATTAACCCGGGAGTCTGGCCCACCGTTGCTGCCCACGTAATGTTCTGTATTTCATTCGTCGTCGTCACGGTGAAGGCACGTATCGCCAGCTTGGATCCTCGACTTGAGCAGGCAGCGATGGATTTGTACGCCAATGAGAGAGAGACTTTCCGGCGGGTGACCTTGCCATTGGTCATGCCAGGCATAGCTGGCGCGGCCTTATTGGCATTTAGTCTCTCTTTTGACGATTTCATCATCACCAACTTCAACTCCGGAACCATGAACACCTTCCCGAAGTTCGTGTACACATCGGCAGCCCGCGGAATTCCAGCGCAAGCCAACGTGATCGGCTCATCCATGTTCCTCATTGCTCTTGTCATCGTGGCAGCAGGGCAACTGGTCAACCGGAAAAAGGCGCGGTAGCCTTTCGCAGTAGCCATAACGAACTACAGGTTGTTTGAAAATCTGCGTTATGGGGTAGGACTCCGGAGGACCCGGGCCCACTATGAATGTGCGTTAAGGGGTGAGTCCGGCGAAAAGCCGGAGCAGCGATGGCCACCATCGACCCCTTTGTCTTGCGTCATTTAGCCGATCTTCAACCGATGCTTTACTGGTTGGACGAGGATCCTCTCGAACCCGAATCACATTCGGCATTAATTGAGAACATCAACGCCGACCTCTGCATTGTCGGCGCGGGCTACACAGGTCTATGGACGGCCCTTCTTGCAAAAGAGCGCGATCCCGATCGCGAAGTTGTCATCCTCGAACAGAGAGAAACTGGTGCGGGCGCGTCGGGTCGAAATGGCGGCTTCTGTAATTCATCTCTCACGCATGGATTCTCGAACGGCTATCGACGTTTTCGCCGCGAGATGAGAACAATCGAACGCCTCGGACGCGAGAACCTGGATGCGATAGAGGAAACCATTAAGAAATACAATATCGAATGCGACTGGGAGCGCACTGGCGAGCTCCGCGTCGCAGTTACCAAATGGCAATTGGATGGAATGCAGGAAGAAGCCAGTCTTCGCAACGAGTATGGCGATAACGTCGAAGTCCTGTCGAAGGAGCAGATACAGAGCCGAGTTAAGTCACCAACGTATCAGGGTGCGCTCTTTGACCACGATGGCACCGCACTTGTCGACCCCGCACGATTGGTGTGGGGTTTGGAGAAGGTCTGCATCTCACTTGGAGTGAAGATTTTCGAGAACTCCAAAGTGGAATGGCTAGAGGAGAAGGAAGACCAGGTCGTGGTTCATACTCCCTACGGAGCAGTGACCGCAGCGAAGGTTGCATTGGCAACTAACGTCTTTAAGTCTTTGGTGCGCAGCGCACGCAAATATGTGATTACTGTTTACGATTTCCAACTCGTTACTGAGCCGCTAACGAAAGAACAGCGCAAGAGCATTGGCTGGAAAGACCGAGAAGGAATCTCTGACGCCGGTAACCAATTCCACTATTACAGATTGAACAAAGAAGGTGGCATTCTCTGGGGCGGTTACGAGGCAATCTACAATTTCCGTGGGAAAGTGCGGCAGGAGTACGAGTTTGATGCAGCAACGTATGCGACGCTTGCTTCTAATTTTCTGAAAACTTTTCCGCAGTTGGAAGGCATTCGATTCACCCACGGATGGGGCGGCGCTATCGACACATGTACCCGTTTCTCTCCCTTTTGGGGCAAGGCTCATGGCGGCAAGGTCGTCTACGTGATGGGGTACACCGGCTTGGGTGTGGCTGCAACTCGTTTTGGCGCTGCCACCATGCTGGACCTCCTTGACGGGAAGAAAACAGAACGAACCAAGTTGAAGATGGTTCGTAGAAAGCCCCTGCCGTTTCCACCAGAGCCATTTCGATACCTATTCATTTGGGTTACCCAGTGGTCCATCTATCGAGCCGATCAGCACGAAGGCCGCCGAAATCTCTGGCTTCGAATATTGGACAAGACCGGACTGGGCTTCGATTCCTAGCCTGCAAAGGTGCGTTACCCTTTTGGCGTGACCAACATTGGAAATATGTACGGGCC
>JANXZB010000049.1 GCA_025355765.1 Actinomycetes bacterium | reverse complement strand
AGCCGTCTTTGTAGTCGATGGATCACCCGATGATTCGGCCGCCAAATTATTGGCAAAGTTTCCAATCCCTCAACTTTCATCCCAAATTCTCCAGCTATCACGCAATTTTGGGTCATTCGCTGCCATTCGCATCGGCATGGGTGCCGCTCGGGGCCAATACATTGCTGTCATCGCCGCGGATTTGCAGGAGCCGCCTGAGTTGCTTCGCAATTTCTTTGCGAAACTTGAAGGTGGCTCGTGTGACGTGGTGATCGGACGTCGTACCTCTCGCCAGGATGGAGCACTTTCTGCTTTCGCCTCGAAAGTTTTCTGGCGTTTTTACGCTCGGACGATCAATCGAGATGTGCCTCGTGGTGGCGTTGATGTGTTCGCTTGCACCAAGACCGTAGCAAACCAGTTAACCCAGCTATCTGAGAGCAACACCAGCCTGATCGGTCTGCTTTTCTGGGTGGGCTTCAGGCGCGATTATGTGGATTATGCAAGGCTTGCGCGTGCTCACGGTAAGAGCGGTTGGACTTATAAGAAGAAACTCCAATACATGGCAGATAGCGTTTTCGCCTTCACAGATCTGCCCATCGTATTTCTTCAGATTATCGGAATGCTGGGAATCGGAATTTCAACGATATTGGGACTCGTAGTTCTCGTGGGTTCGCTTAGTGGTTCTATCGAGACTCCCGGCTATCCGACATTGATGATCGTAATTTTGGCATCAACTTCTGCGATTCTTTTGGGCCTCGGAGTAGTAGGTTCTTACGCATGGAGGGCTTTCGAAAACGGCAAACACAGACCCAATGCCATCGTGATGAAGCACGACGTAAACTGAGATGAGCGACTTTTTTGTTCACCCTCAAGGTATTTGTGAGTCAGCAAAAATCGGCGCCCGCACAAGAATCTGGGCATTCGCACATATCTTGAAAGAGGCAGAGGTCGGAGAAGACTGCAATATCTGCGACGGTGTCTTCATCGAAAACGATGTTGTCGTTGGCGATCGGGTGACCATTAAACCTGGCGTCCAACTTTGGGATGGCATGAGGGTTGGCGATGACGTATTCATCGGCCCCAACGCGACTTTCACGAATGACATGTTTCCACGGAGTCGCCATTGGCAGGAAACGATACCGATAACAAGAATCCTGGCCGGTGCCTCAATCGGAGCCAACGCCACTATCCTGCCGGGAGTCACGATCGGAACCGGAGCGATGATTGGCGCTGGCACAGTTGTCATACAGGATGTCCCAGCAAACGCTGTTATATACGGTAATCCAGGCCAGATCCGTGGTTACGTGGGAGCGGATAAAGATAAACCGACAACTTTAAATTTACACAGCTCAACGAAGATGGACGCTGGAAGAGACCTCCCGGGCGGGGCGAGGCTGATCAAGTTAAATGAAGTCTCCGACATTCGAGGCAATCTCCTGGCGGTTGAATTTGGAACTGATCTGCCATTTCCACCAAAGAGATTTTTCATGGTGCATGAGGTCCCCAGTGAGGATGTCCGAGGAGAACATGCCCATCGAACCTGCGAACAAGTGCTCACCATCTTGAGCGGTTCGGTTGTCGTTCTGATCGACGATGGCGTGAACCGGGAACAGGTCTCTCTCACTGATCCAAGCGTGGCTCTTTACATTCCTACAATGGTCTGGGGAACGCAATTCAATTTCTCAAGCGATGCAATTCTGGGTGTCTTTGCTTCAGAACCTTACGACTCCGGCGATTACATCAGGACGTATGACGAATTTCAGGTGTTGGTTTCTAAAAACCATGAGAACCGTTAGAGCGGCATGACGAAGCCGACATTAAGTATGCAGAGGTACTGGGCTAAGTATCAACTTCACATACTGGTTGTCATAGTACTCATCGATTCCCTTGCATACTCGCTGGTTAATCAGAAACCGCAGTGCTGCGATGCTGACCTATATCTCTCGGAAGCCACGAACATCAGGGCTTCTGGATTCTTTCCCAAGAGCGGCACGCCGTGGTTGTCTTCCTTTCACAACTATATGTATCCGTTATTCCTATTTTTGGCTAGATCGATCGGACTGACTTCACGAACAAGTATCTCGATGTTGCAATTTGCCCTGATCTTCGCCGCGTGCATCTTTATTAGCATCCGCCTATATACGGTTTTAGGACTATCCGCTATTCAGTTAACGAGTATCACCCTCTTTGCGGCCTTCTTCCCAATTCTGGCATTCAGCGGTTACCTGCTAACAGAATCTCTAGCATCGGCCTTTCTTATTCTCTGGTTTGGACTGTGGCTGGAACTGGCCTTGAAAAAACTCTCCAATTTCCAACACTATTTGCTGGTCTTCATCACCTCGCTGGTCACTGGAATTATCTGGATGACTCGACCCTCGCTAATGTGGGTTCCTCTGGCAAATCTCATCTGCCTCTTTGTATTAGAACTAAAAATTCACACTTCTCTTCCTTCCCGTATAAGACACGCGTTGGGTAGCGCCTTGGTGACATTGAGCGCTGTAGTGATCGTGGCACTGCCCCAATACTTGATAACTCGCGGTTCGAGATCCATTTTGAATGGCGTACTTCACCTTGATGACTGGGCCACAAATCGAGTCTTTGAATCTTCAGTTCTCCGCTACGTCACGAATATGTCAGGGTGTGGCCCACTACAACTGATCTTCTCTCCCTATGGGCAAACATCTGAAGCCCTTGCACCAGCCCACTACAACAGCTCACCGATCTACAGGTTGATCGGCTTCGTTGCCCGCTGGTGCAGTGGATGGGACGCTGTGCCTTCACCCCTGACATACGTCGATCATCTCTCTATTTTTCCTTGGATCCTGCTTTCAGTGCTCTCTGGCTTCCTTATCGTCGCGCCATTCTTCCTCGTGCTTTGCAAGAGAAGCGCTAGCCCGCTTGAAAGAAACAGGCGCCTTGCAGAGATAGGTCTTCTTTTCATGTTTATCGCTTCCCAAGTCGCGATGGGAATTACGCACGGTGAGATTCGATACAACGTTGCCGGCTGGCTACTTGCCGGACTATCGTTGGCACTTCTTCCAGAGCATTTCAAGGATGGTTTCCCGTGGAAGCGGTACGCGACGATTTCATTAAGCGTCTCTTTCTTTGTAATAATCGTTGGTCAACTCACTCTTTCTCTTTCTCAGTTCTGGCTTGCCTGCGTAAAGTGAAATCAGTGAACTTAACTAATTAACTTCACAGCGTGTCCGGGCCTAACGCCAGGGATTTCCGAAATCGCATACTTGCCACATAGAACACTCTTGGGAAAATAGTTGAGCAATTCCGGACCAGTCTCCCCGAGTACGAGATACTGCAGACGAAGTGACATTAGGTGCTGACAGAAAACGGCCTTCGTTTTTGCCGTAGAAACAATATCTTCTGGAGCATTGAAGATAGATGCCGACTCAATTCCACTCTCAAGTTGAACGTAGTTTCCTAGTAACCCAACGAACCCAACAGAGACTCCCGAAGTACTCGCATACATGAGGGCGGCCTTAGAGTCGTCGATCGATGACTGCATACTAGACAAGGAATATTTGGTC
>JANXZB010000009.1 GCA_025355765.1 Actinomycetes bacterium | reverse complement strand
CGCACGAGTTGAGGCACTGCACGTCGGTTCTCTTGCAACAATCGTGGAACCTGGCTCGCGGGCCCTTTATGAATGGGCGATGAGTGTCGCTGATTTTGCACCCGTGATTTTTGATCCAAATGTGCGTAGTGCTTACCTTGCAGATCGCCCCCTCTATGTCGCCTTAGTTGAGAAATGGATTTCAATTTCAACACTCGTAAAAGCAAGTGACGACGATATTGCCTGGTTGTATCCAGATTTGGAACAAGTGGAAGTCGCCAAGAATTGGATTCACTCGGGGGTTGAAATTGTGATGATTACGCGCGGGGCGAAGGGCCTGATGGCGGTGACTGCTGACGAAATCATAGAAGTGCCAAGTGTTCTCGTTGATGTCGTCGACACGGTCGGAGCCGGAGACACAGTGGGGGCCGTACTTGTTGATGCGATTTTGGAGCATGGAATCCTCAACCTGCGAGGAGAAGTTCTGCGAAATGCGCTGAATTGTGCCGCCCTTGCCGCTGCAATAACCTGTAGCCGTGCGGGCGCGCAACCTCCCACGAAAAGTGAAATACAAGCCAAAGAAAAGAATCGGGCCTAGAGATGCAATACATCGATGATGCAGAGTTCCAGATCGCAATCGATCTTGATCAAGGTGGACGCATCGCATCGTTGAAATGGCGCGACATGGAATTCGCATCCCCCTTCCGCGGAGAGATTCATACCTGGGGCTGGTATTCGATGGTTCCTTGGGCTGGGAGAATTCGCGACGGGATCATTCGAAATGCCAGGGGCAAGGAATTCCAGTTGCCTGTCACTATTGACCCGCCTCATGCACTTCACGGTTTTGGTTTTGCGTCCTCGTGGCAGGAGATCGGTGCCGGACGCTCACTTCTTCATCTGCCCGCCCCTTATGGCGGTGCGACCGTTGAACAGAGGATCGAAGTTCTCGATGACGCGCTCCGTTGGAGCCTGGAATACGAGCCAGGTGATTGCGACCTTCCCGTCTGGTTGGGCATTCACCCATGGTTTCCTCGCGATCTAGGACATGGTGGCAGCGCGGAGATTGAATTCGCCGCTGAATTAATGCTAGAGCGTGATGGCGAAGGTTTGCCGTCGGGCAAACTCATTGCACCCATCAAGCAACCATGGGATGACGCTTTCACTCAAATCCGCGGTGTGCCTGCAGTCGTTTGGGAGGACACAGCGCGAATCGATATTGAGTGCGATGCTCCTTGGTGGGTTGTTTACACCGAGGATGCCGATGCCATCTGCATTGAACCGCAGACTGCGCCGCCGGACGCGGCCAATCTTGGAATAAGCGGAGAGCATTACCTAGAAGCATTATTTGTATTTTCGGAAGGATAGAAAATGATTGACCGCAAGCACCTGGCAGAACTCACTCGCATTGAGCAAGAACGTTTCCTACTGAAGCACCCAAAAAGTGGCGAGATGTTTCAAGCTGCAAAGAAAGTGATGCCTGGCGGCGTTCCAATGTCATGGATGGCCAAATGGCCAGGTGCTTATCCCGTATTTGTAGAGAGCGCCCAGGGCGCTCGCTTCGTGGATGTCGATCAGAATGTTTATATTGATTTCTGCCTGGGTGATACCGGGTCAATGACGGGTCACTCGCCCGAGCCCACAGTGAAGGCGATTCGCGAACAGGTTGGCAAAGGACTTACCGCGATGCTTCCTACTCAAGACGCCGTAGCGGTATCGACGGAATTGGCTAAACGCTTTGGTTTGCCGCTCTGGCAGTTCACCGTTTCTGCAACAGATGCCAACCGCCATGTCATCCGATACTCGCGCCATATCACCGGCAAAACGAAGATCATCGTTATCGATCGCTGTTATCACGGAAGCGTTGATGAAACTTTCGCAACCCTTGATGCGGACGGACACACGGTTGCCCGCGAGGGCAATATTGGAGCCCCTGTTTCGCTTGCGGAGACAACGCGCGTTGTTGAGTTCAATGACCTGACTTCAATGGAGGAGGCCCTCGCCCATGGGGATGTGGCAGCCATCTTGATGGAGCCGGCCATGACCAATGTCGGAATTGTTCTGCCGGAGGAGGGCTATCTTCACCGTGTTGGCGAATTAGCCAAGCAATATGGGGCTCTCTGGATCATTGATGAGACACACACAATTTCAGTGGGATCCGGAGGAATGACGGCAGCCCTGGGACTTAAACCGGATTTCCTCACTATTGGCAAGGCCATCGCCGGTGGTATTCCTACTGGAACCTTCGGCATGACACGAGAAGTTGCGGCTGCGATTGCCAGACGCATCGCTCTAGATCAGATTGATACCGGCGGCATTGGGGGAACGCTGGCAGGAAATGCGCTCTCCTTGGCGGCGATGCGAGCCACTCTCACTGAAGTGCTTACCCCAGAGGCTTTTGAAGCGATGATCGCTCTCGGTACTCGCTGGTCGAATGGAGTTGATGCTGCGATTAAGGAGTTCAAACTTCCCTGGCATTGCAATCGCCTCGGTGCCCGTGGCGAGTATGTTTTCCAATCGAAGGCGCCACGCACTGGACGCGAAGCCGCAGACGCCGGTGATTTTGAACTCGAGCAATACATACATCTTCGTTTACTCAACGAGGGCTTCCTACTCACTCCATTTCACAACATGGCTCTTATGTCACCTGCAACAACGGTCAAAGACGTTGATGCGCATACAGAGACCTTTAGAAAGGTATGCGCTGATCTGGTTGGTTAGCCACGCTGAGGTAACCGATACATAACGTCGCGACCCCATTCTGAAAAACCAAGTTCAGAGTAGAGTTTTATCGCTTGCACATTCTCGGCGTCTACGTACAACATGGCAGACATCAAGCCTTTTCTTCGAAGATGGGCAAGACCTGCAATTGTTATTGCCTTTCCAAATCCTTGGCCCTGGAACTCTGGATCTACGCCCATCGCGTAGATTTCGCCCATCGGGTCATGGCCGTGCTCATCTTGCCCATCGTGGGAGTGAGTATGCGCACCGTGGATCTTCGTCCAGCAGAAGGCGATGACCTTCACCTCCTTTGTGGCGAGCAGGAAACCACTTGGATCAAACCAGTCTTCCATCATTCGCTGGTGAAGGTTTTCAAGAGTCCAATCGCCCTGTTCGGGATGACGGCTGAAACTGCGATTATTGAGCGTTAACCATGCCTCATCATCTAGTCCGGGCAGAAAGGTCCGCAGCCCCAAGGCATTGCGAAGCTCGGGAAGATGTTGTGTCAGGGGGCGTCGCATCTGAATCACGGTGCGCACTCGTACCAGACCGTTTTCAGCGGCCAGCTTCTTAGCACTGGGTAAGTCGCCATGCGACCAGAGTCGCGGAGAAGTTATCCCGCAGATCTCTTCAAGGAGCAATCGTCCCAAGCCGTGACCGCGGTGTTTTGGATGGACTACTAATTCCGCACTCGAGCCCGCGACGGCGTCGGTGAGATCTATATGGGCATAGCCGACGATCTCGTTGCCTTCTTCAATGATGAGGTGGCGGTCATCTTTGTCACCGCCGTGCCGCAGGTGAAGAACAATGTGTTCGGCGATTGGCGGGATTCCGTCATGCTCGGCGGCAGCGGAGATAAGAGCCAGCACACCATCTTGCTGTTGCGGGTTGAGATGTTTGAGATTCTGAATCAATTACTGGACGCGCTCTGTAACAAGACTCTCTTTAGTTCCTGAAGGAAGCGTGAATCGGTAACCCACGTTCCGCACGGTGCCGATAATGGCTTCAAATTCAGGACCAAGTTTGGCGCGCAGCCGGCGAATATGTACATCGACGGTGCGCGTACCACCGAAGTAGTCGTATCCCCAGATTTCCTGTAGCAATTGCGCACGAGTGAAAACTCGCCCTGGGTGCTGGGCAAGATATTTCAAGAGTTCAAATTCTTTGAAAGTCAGATCGAGGGCGCGGCCCTTTATTTTTGCGGTGTAGGAATTTTCATCAATGACAATCTCGCCACTTCGAATTTCACCAGAAGCAGGATCTGTTGCATTGCGCATTGCGGCGTGCTCACCAATAGCGATGCGGATTCTTGCTTCAACTTCTGCAGGGCCGGCAGTATCCAAAATAACATCTTCGACACCCCACTGAGCACTAATCGCGGAGAGGCCGCCCTCTGTTGTAATGACGATTACAGGTGAACCGATGCCAGTTGATGTAAGCAAGCGAGTAAGGCTCTTTGCGCTGGGAAGATCTCGCCTGGCGTCGATGAGAAGAATGTCCATCTCTGGAACATCAACGAGAATGCTTGCTTCGGCAGGCAAGATGCGAACTTGATGCTGAAGCAAACCCAATGCAGGAAGTACTTCTGCGCTGGCGCCATGCGTATTTGTCAGAAGCAATACGCGGGCCATGGTGTTCTCCATTCTTGGATCTTCAGCATTAATAGGACAGACTACTCGAGTGAATTCACTGCTTCCAATTCTGCTGATATTGATACCTACTACGGCCTATGGGCTCTGGTATCAGCGCAGCAGAGGCAAAATTCGTGCCAAGCACACGGCGCCGGAATCTGCTCTGACAGCTGAGATTTTGGGAGAGCCCCTGGGCTCTAGGGCCACTCTGGTGCAGTTTTCGTCGGCTTTCTGTACCCCCTGCCGGGCAACGCGTTTGCTATTGGAAAGTGTTGTTTCGACGATGCCCGATGTTCAGCATATGGACATTGACGCCGAGGCCCATCTTGATCTCGTGCGAAAACTCAATATCCACTCAACACCGACGACTCTGATTTTGGATTCTCAAGGTCTTGAAGTGGGACGAGCAGTTGGGGCTCCGACTCGCGATCAAGTCTTGAAATCTCTTAGCGCTATCAATTAGGTGCGAACCTGTTGCAATTAGCACATATTCATTGAACGCTTTATTCTTAACCCATGTTTTGCTGCGAGCCCAAATTTTTCACCAAGCGCCGAGTATTAGATTTCGGTCGCCTGGCGGGCTCCTTGTGTCGAATGTGATGTTGGCGTTTTTTTAGCTTTCACATCCATTTAACCGACATTCTCAGAACAGGAATTCAAGTGACTCAAACAACCTCTCAACTCTTAACTAGCAGTGATAAGACCACAACCATCGATGCGCGCGGTCCGCGCTTTGCAGCATTGATTACGACAGTGGTTCTGGTAGCCGCACTAGCAACGCATTCGTTGTGGGTGATCGCATTTCAGGTGCTCGTCTTCGCTGTAGGCGCTTTGCGCGGACCGCAATTCACCCCGTACTCGTTGATATTCCGTAGATTTATTCGCCCGCGTTTGAAAGGCGAAATTCCGGCTGAGGATATTCGTCCACCTCAATTTGCTCAGAGCGTTGGTCTGGTGTTTGCCCTCGTTGCAACGGCCGGGTTGCTTGCCCACATTTCGATTCTCTTCACGATCGCTGCAGGGTTCGCCTTGGCCGCGGCATTTTTGAACGCTGCCTTCAATTACTGCCTTGGGTGCGAGGTCTACCTCCTTCTCCTGCGCCTGCGTTAGGCTGATGGTTATGGCTGAGCAAAATGAACTCCGAGAACGAGGTTTACGACTTACGCCGCAGCGGGAGTTGGTTCTCTCCGCGGTGCGCGAACTTGGTCACGCGACGCCGGAGGAAGTAGCCGAAAAAGTCCGCCTGAGTCATCCCGGGATCAACCTTTCCACCGTCTACCGCAACCTTGAGACGTTGGAGAATGTTGGGCTGGTACAACACACGCATCTAGGCCATGGTGGGGCGACCTACCATGCCGCCGAGGAGCTAACTCACCTGCATCTGGTCTGCGGAATTTGCGGTTCGGTGGGAGATGCCCCCATCGACGTAGCAGCCAATTTTGTCAATGCTCTCGCTGATGATTACGGGTTCAAAACCGACGTCACACACTTTGCGGTCTACGGGACATGCGCCTCCTGCTTCCAGAAGGAACTTTGATTGCCTGTGCAGGTAGATTGAGCGTATGACAGCAGTACTTGTTGAACACGGCCCCGACGCAGGTGCAATCTGGCACTGTGGTGAGCCGAGTAAAGAACAGCGAGTATTGGAAGAAGGATCGGCATGGGCCGATCTTTCCCACCACGAGATCATTTCGATTTCCGGAGAGGATCGCCTCACCTGGCTTCATTCGCTTACTACCCAATTCCTGGAGAATCTGACGGCGAATACATGGATATCTGCTTTAATTCTTGATCCGCAAGGTCACATCGAGCATCAGTTCAATCTAGTTGACGACGGAACAACAACCTGGCTCACCCTTGACCCAGGGCGTGCTGCGCCGTTGCTGGCGCATCTTCAGAAGATGAAATTCATGATGCGCGTTGATATCCGTGATGTATCCGACGAGTATGCGCTCCTTCGTCTTCCTGGAGAGACTGACGATCTCGGTGGACCATATTCAATAGTGCCGCGTTCGGAATTAACGCAATGGCGTAATCGTCTTAATGAATCGGCGATACAGGTTGGAACTTGGGCGATGGATGCTGCGAGAGTTGCTGCCCGGCGACCGCGAATTGGCTTCGAGACCGATCATAGGTCGATCCCAAATGAACTAGGGCTGCTTAATAAATCGGTCCACATGAACAAAGGCTGCTACCGCGGACAAGAAACGGTTGCCAAGGTTGCCAATCTCGGTGCACCTCCTCGCCGATTGGTGATGCTCCATTTGGATGGCAGCGTCGTCAATATCCCGAACGTCGGGGCAGACGTGGAAAATGACGGCGTGAAAGTGGGATTCGTTGGCACGATCGCCCGCCATTACGAGTTAGGCACGATCGCCCTCGCTGTAGTGAAAAGGAATACCCCGCTAGATGCCACCCTTATGGTTGAGGGAATTCCGGCTAGTCAAGAGAATTAGTAGACGAGCGCCTGAGTTGATTCGTTTGTGATTTCTTCCACGAAAGTCGTGGAGCCAGCAATTCGAATTCCAGGAAGCTGATCCCCATCTTTGATGTTTCTGCGGACAGCGCATTGAGTGCATAAAGTTACCGATGCTTCATTGACGAGAGTGTGAAGTAATTCGTGAAGCGGGGCAGAGTGCGGTAGCGAAAATTCCTCGGCCTTTCCAGGTAGAGCTAACCAGGATGCCTCCCCGGCCAACCAGAAGGAGACGTTGATGCCAGAGGCAAGTGCGGTGGATGCAACGGAGAACGCCTGCGCTACTCGTTCGGGATCCGCAACGCCCGTTGCTAGTTTGATAACCAAGTGAGTGCTTCGTGCCATGGATCCACCTTAAAGGATCAAACAGATAGGCTAAAGACCATGTCGATGTCGCTGGTGACCTCTGTTCTACTATGCGTCATCGCTATCACCGGCGGAATCGCTCTGATCGCTTATGGATTCCGAAGTGGGAGAGGGAAGAAATAAATGGCATTTACTATCCCTGAAGGCCTTCATCCCGATCTCAACCCACTGGCTTGGCTAGTCGGCACCTGGCGCGGCAAAGGACGAGGAGAGTACGAAGGGATCGAACCCTTCGAGTTCGCGCACGAGGTTGTATTCAGCCACGACGGCCGCCCATTCCTTAACTACCACTCCCGTTCTTGGATTATTGATGATTTCGGCGATGTCATCCGCCCTGGCGGATCTGAGACGGGATTCTGGCGGGTGAAACCGAACAACACTTTGGAAGTGGTCCTTGCGCACAACACGGGAATATCCGAGGGGTGGGTTGGACGCTTCGAACCCGCGAAAATTCAATTGGTGATGGATCAGGGCTACTCCGCCCCCACTGCAAAAGTTGTTACTGACGGTTCGCGTTTGTATGGTCTGGTCGATGGCGAACTCTTTTTCGCGTACGACATGGCTGCGGAAGGAAAGTTGATGCAGCCTCATCTCTGGTCAACTTTGCCTCGCTCCTATGACTGAACCCATCTGACTATTGACCACACCACTTACCCCATTTACCCTTCGAAAATGTTTGGAATCCTTCGGAGACTAGTTTTGGTTGGCCTGATCGTTTTCGGACTTTCAATCCCGGCCTTTGGCGCGACAACAGTGGTACCCAAGCAAGGCTCGCCTTGTCCCAAATTGCAAATGCGAGTTGCATATAGAGGTATGGAATTTGCCTGTCTTAAGTCTGGCAAGAAACTCTTATGGTCCCCGGGTAAGAAGTTTCCAACTAATTCGGGGCAGCAAGGCCAGGGGCAACCTCCAATACCAAGTGGACTGAAGGCCCTGTACGACGCAGGAAGATTCGGAATTGTTCGGAACCTTAGTAGTAATGGTGCGCGTACCCAACCTATGGACTGCACAAAATCCGATGGTAATCAAGGATTCCGTTCGCAGAAGACTTTCCTTGTTGACCCGAGTAACCCGCAGCACCTTTATGTTGCAGTTGAATTCCTTGGTTTTTATTTTTCCAATGACGGTGGGCAAACATGGAAGAATTCCTCATCCGGGTTGATCGGCTATCCGCGAATAGATGACCCATTGAAACCTTGCCATACCGAGTTCGCAGACGTCGCAATAGATCCAAGCAATTCGCAACACTTGATACTCTCAAGAGCTGCAGAGCCTGGATTGATTACCGACTATTTCTCAGAGAATGCTGGTCTCGATGAGTCCAAAGACGGGGGCAAGAGCTGGAGGCAAATTCTGACTCAACCAAATATGGGGGTCTATGTACATGACGGAATTGCAATATCGCATCAAAGTTCCCAAGTCATTTATGCGGGAACGACGACAAACGCACGAATGCTCAACGGCGAAAACAAGATCTATCCCAAAGTTGGTGTTGTTTATAAGACTGTGAACGGTGGCCTTTCATGGGTGGAATTGGCAACGGGTGCGCCAGCCAATATCAATGTTTTGAATATATTCATTGACCCTCTAAATGACAAGATTGTCACAGTTGCGACCGCTGGTCGAATCAAGAGTGCCACGGGAAGCACTTTCAATTCGGGCTTGGGAATTTTGAAGACGCTTGATGGCGGAGCAACGTGGATGCGACTAGATTCCCAGCAACAACCTTTGAATAACGTTGAGTTTTCGGACAATAGTCCGAGACATTTGATTGCTTGCTGCAGTTCTGATGCCAAACTTATTTATTCCGATGATGGTGGTGCTTCGTGGAAATCAAATCCGGGAATTTTCGGTCCGCGGGCCATGGGCTTTGATCAGACCGATAAGTCAGGCTTGAGTGGATTGGTGTCTGACAATGATGGAGCCATTTTTTATTTCCAAGACGGAGGCGCCTCTGATCGACCAGCGGGCACACTCCTCTCCATGGCTGGGCTGATCACTCGAATAACAAAATTTGGTTTTGGTTCAGATGGAACGTGGTACGCCGCCGGTCACTACACGGGCCAGCGCGGAGGAGTTCCCTATCAAGAGGGGTTTGTTTTCAAGTCGAGCGATCAAGGGGGCAGTTGGATTCGAATCCTCGACACTACGAAACTGGAACACTAACCGGTTTGATCACTCTAGAGTGGGACTATGCAAAATAGCGCTTCAATGGAGGCGGAAGTAATCGCTGAAGTCACACGCGGCGAATTTGTCGAATCCCAACACCGTGGTCATGTTGTGCTGTTAAATGCTGATGGCACATTAAAGCTCTCGCGCGGAAATCCTGCAGCGCTCATTTACCCACGTTCATCCATTAAGAGCATTCAAGCCGCAGCGATGATGCGTGCTGGATTATCCCTTGAACCGCGCCTCCTTGCCCTGGTTGCTTCAAGCCATTCGGGATCAGAGACGCATCAGAAAGCAGTATTGGAGATTCTGGCGTTAGGCGCTCTGAATGAGAGTGCGTTGCTTAACACACAGGACCGCCCTCTTGGTGATGAGGAACGTCGTGAATGGGGTTCCAAGGCTCCAACATCCCTTGCCCAGAATTGCAGCGGCAAACATGCGGGCATGCTCCTGACGTGCGTGATCAACAATTGGTCGGCTCATGATTACCTAGACCCTGAACATCCGTTGCAGGTCCTATGTCGTGAGGAACTTGAGGATCTAGCCGGCGAAGAAGTTTCACTTACCAGCATCGATGGTTGTGGTGCTCCGTTGTTCCTGATTTCCCTTCTCGGCCTTGCAGGGGCCGTACGCGCAATCACAATTTCCAAAGATCCAATCCATCGAAACATTGTGCAGGCTTGCCGCAATTTCCCGGAAATCGTCGCCGGAAAAGGTCGCCTTGCAACTCGCAAGATGCAGGAAGTCCCTGGTCTGTTTATGAAAGAAGGAGCCGAAGGCGTCCTTGTCGGGTCATTGCCCGATGGCCGCGCATTTGCATTCAAGATCGAAGATGGCGCATCGCGCCCACTTGCTGCCCTTGTTGTAGCAGTGCTCAATGAGTTCGGAATCGCCTCACCAGCCGAAAATGCGTCCATTTATGGGGGGAATCAGGTTGTTGGAGCCACACGCGCTCATTTGTAGGACAGGTAGACTGATCAGATGAATGGGCGAATCGCAACGTTGATGGTTCATTCGTCTCCCCTTGATCAGCCAGGTATCGGCGATGCTGGCGGCATGAATATCTACGTGGCTGAAAATGCCAAGCGAATGGCTGCGATGGGCGTAACGGTGGATATTTTTACGCGCCGCAACCACAGAGACCTTCCAGATGTAGTCGAACTCGCTCCAGGTGTTTCGGTCCGCCACATCGATGGTGGGCCAATTGAAGGCGTTACCAAAGAAGAGTTACCTCAGTACATTGACAAGTTGGCTGAGGAATTCAAGAAGGCGATCAGCGGCAAGACAACTTACGACGTGATTCATTCTCACTACTGGATCTCAGGGAAAGTGGGAATCCCAGCAAGTAAGAAACTGCGTATTCCCCTCGTGCACACCATGCACACGATGGCGAAGGTGAAAAACCTTAACTTGGCTGAAGGCGAAGCTCTCGAACCCGAGTTGCGAGTTATCGGTGAGACCGAAGTCGTTGCAGCCTCCAGTGCGTTAATTGCAAATACCGACTCTGAAGCCGCCAGCATTGTTTCTCTGTACGGTGCCTGCCCGGACATTGTTCATGTCGTGACACCTGGCGTCGATCTTTATACGTTTACACCAGGTAGCGGTCGTGCGATCGCACGCGGCATTCTCAATATCCCATTGGATGCCCAAGTAATCGCATTCGTCGGACGCATACAACCGCATAAGGGACCAGAGCTCCTGATCCGAGCGACTGCTGAAATGCTTTCTCACTCACCGCACCTAAGATCCAAGTTGATCGTTTTTGTAATCGGTGGCGCCTCTGGAACTGGGACGGCCGAAGTCGAAAGACTTAAGGAATTAGTAAATTGGTTAGGACTTACCGATGTCATTCGCTTCCTGCCCCCGCTTCCAAGAATTGATCTGCCGAATTGGTACAGAGCCGCCGATTTGGTCTGCGTTCCGAGTTACAGTGAGTCCTTTGGATTAGTTGCACTCGAAGCGCAAGCGTGCGGAACTCCAGTAGTTGCCACCGCGGTCGGTGGTCTTCGAACAGCCGTGGCTGACGGAATCTCCGGAGTCTTGGTTGATGGGCATGATCCACGTGCTTGGTCGTCGGTATTGGCTCGCCTTTTGGTTGAGCCACAGCGTCGCACTCTTCTCTCTCTCGGCGCTCTCGAGCACTCCTCGCATTTTGGATGGGACGCAACTGCCCGCGGCACACTTGATATTTATGATCGGGTACTCTCCGATCTCGCGCAGCAAAAAACTTCCATTGGTGGCTGACATTCATGGCGGAGATCGATCCACGCGTCACCCTTGAGGAATTCTTCGCATCCCACGATTTAGATTTCGAACGTAGAGATGGTGATACATTTTTGGTGACATTACCCGGGGAGAAGAAACTTCAAACTCATTGTGCGTTACTTGTCGGTGACCACTCCTTGAGCATCAATGCTTTCGTAATTCGAAAACCAGATGAAAACGAAGGCAAGGTTTTTGAGTGGTGTTTGAAGAAGAATGCATCTATGTATGGGATCGCCTTTGCACTCAACGAGATTGGCGATCTCTATCTTGTGGGGCGCCTGCCGCTCCCCGCCGTGAGTGATCAGGAAATCGATCGATTACTCGGTTCGGTACTGCAATATTCGGATTCATCATTCAATCCGCTTCTTGAGTTGGGTTTTACATCCTCAATACGCCGTGAGTGGGCTTGGCGAGTCTCTCGTGGCGAATCGCTGGCGAACTTGAAGGCTTTTGCGCATTTGATCTAAGCAGGACAATGTTGGCAAAATACTCCCATGACACACACTTTGATTTTGCTTCGCCATGGCGAAAGCGAATGGAATGCCAAGAACCTATTTACGGGATGGGTTGATGTTCGCCTTTCCGCTTTGGGTGAAAGTGAGGCGAGTAAAGCTGGAGTCCTGCTTACCGAGCGTGGGTTCCTTCCGGATGTTGTGCACACCTCGCTACTTCGACGCGCGATTCACACTTCGCAATTGGCACTAGATAGATGTGATCGTCATTGGATTCCTGTGCGACGATCGTGGCGACTTAACGAACGACACTACGGCGCGCTCCAAGGCAAAGACAAACGCGAAACCTTGGAAGCGTACGGGGAAGAGCAATTCAAGTTGTGGCGTCGTTCATACGATGTCCCGCCACCGCCCATTGATGACGCAGATCCATATAGCCAGTCAAAAGACATTCGTTATGGCGATCTCGGTGATGAAATGCCACGCACCGAATGTCTCAAGGATGTTGTGAAGCGGATGATGCCCTATTGGACCGAATCGATTGTTCCTGACCTTCAATCTGGAAAGGTCGTTCTTGTAACAGCGCACGGTAATTCACTTCGCGCACTTGTTAAACACCTTGATGGGATTTCCGACGCCGACATCTCAGAGTTGAATATTCCAACCGGTATTCCGCTTGTGTACGACCTAGACGAGAAGATGATGCCCACCCGTGTAGGGGGCGAGTACCTAGACCCAACGGCAGCCCGGGCCGCAATCGATGCTGTGGCAAACCAAGGCAAACGCTAGAAGCTGTCTTCCTTTTCTGAGGCATATTCGCCAGTTACGAGGAAGTAGACCCGGCGAGCCACTGACACGGCATGGTCGGCGCAGCGTTCGTAGTAACGACCCAACAGGGTCATATCGATCGCGGTCTCAGTTCCGTGTGGCCACGCATCATCAAGCAGAGTCACGAAAAGTTTACGGTGAAGTTTGTCCATTTCATCATCGTCTACTTCGAGTTCAACAGCCGATTGAAGATCTCGGGTTTCGATGACATGAGTGGTTTTCTCGATAATCCGCTTGGCGACATTTCCCATTTCTTGGATGGTGTCGGCTAGTTCAGGGGGTACTGCCTTTTCGGGGTATCGCATCCGCGCGATCTTGGCGATGTGGTGGCCCATGTCGCCCATGCGCTCAATGTCAGCACTCATTCTCAGCGAGGTAACCAAGGTGCGGAGGTCGCCCGCAACTGGTTGCTGGCGTGCCAGCAAACTGAGGGTCTTTGCATCGAGTTCGTGCTGCATCGTGTCGATGTAGTCGTCGTCGGAGATCACCTGCTCGGCAAGGTGTAGATCTGCCGTGAGGAGGGCCGTAGTTGCAAGCTCCATCGACCGGCCTACACGCTGCCCCATATCAATAAGGGTTTGGCCAATTGAGTCGAGATCATCATGAAACGCGTCGCGCATAGTTGAACAATATCTCTAGTGAGCCCCATTTCGGCCGTTGAACGTGAACGGGAATTGAATGAAGGGCAAAGACTTGGGCTTTCAGGCAGTTTTCGCCGCTATTGGTTGGGTTGCGCGGTGCCAACAACTCTACGATAAGGGGGTGATACGTCGACGCAGAGTCTCTGATGCGGCAACGCCGCTTTTGCAGATTCCCGCGGGCGTAGTGGATCTGCTCCAAATCATCGATGCTGAATTCCTGGTACTTGCCCCTGGTGAAGTTGTTCTTCGATCCTCCACTCACTCCGGCGCCTTGAGCCTGGTGAGGGACGGTCGCCTCGTGTCAGATCCCATTTTGGCTCTGGTTCGGGCGGTGCGGCGCTCGCGGGAAAATCAAGAAGGAACGGTCGAATTGCCACGTGGACCAGTAGGTGCAGGCACCCATGACCTTCTCGTGCGCGTCTCGCCTCTAGGTGATCAAGGACTGGTCGTGGTGTTGATCTTTGATGACAGCGAATACCGGAGATTGGATGCGATCCGTCGCGATTTCATTGCAAATATTTCTCATGAGTTGAAGACGCCGATCGGCGCTCTCTCGATATTGAGCGAGGCGGTATTGGGCGCAAATGAGGACCCTAAAGCAATCGTGAAATTTGCTACGAGGATGCAGATGGAGGCGAAAAGACTCTCCGACCTTGTCCAAGAGATCATCGATCTTTCTCGCTTGCAAGATGACGATCCATTGAAGAACGCAAAGGTTCTCAATCTGGCCGACCTAATCTCCGAAGCCATTGATGCATCGCGCATGGCGGCTGAAACCCGCAACATCTCATTAACTTTTACCAAGATGGGCGACTTTGAAGTCCTTGGGGATCGCCGCCAGATTCAGATGGCAGTAAGCAACCTTGTAGAGAATGCAATCAATTACAGTTCAGATGGAACACGAGTTGCCGTTGCCTTGAGGAGAAAAGACGCGCTCGCCGAAATCTCAATTTCTGATCAAGGGGTGGGAATACCCGAGAAAGACATTGAACGAATTTTCGAACGTTTCTACCGAGTCGATCCTGCGCGATCGCGAGCAACCGGCGGCACGGGATTGGGTCTTTCAATTGTCAAACATGTTGTAAATAATCATGGAGGCGATATCTCCGTCTGGAGTGCTGAAGGCGCCGGAAGCACCTTCACAATTCGGCTTCCTCTTTTTGTAAACAATGTTTCGAATCCAATGGAACTCTCGCAATCGGAGGAAAGATGACCCGCATTCTCGTTGTCGAAGATGAAGCCTCATTTTCAGAAGCTCTGGCTTACTTACTTGGACGTGAAGGATTCGAGGTGAGCGTTGCTGACAATGGTGTGAAGGCGATTGAGGATTTTGATCGAAACGGTGCCGATCTTGTCCTATTGGACTTGATGCTTCCAGGGTTATCCGGAACGGAAGTTTGTAGACAACTTCGTACTCGCTCAAATGTGCCGATAATCATGCTCACGGCTAAGGATTCCGAAGTGGACAAAGTAGTCGGTTTGGAACTTGGGGCCGATGACTATGTGACAAAGCCATATTCATCTCGTGAATTGCTTGCCCGAATACACGCAGTACTTCGGCGAATCGGTGATCAATCATTGGGATCGGATGAGGGGCATGTTCTAGTTGCGGGGCCCGTCCGAATGGATACCGAACGACATCTTGTGTCAGTGAACAACGACGCAGTTAATTTTCCTTTGAAGGAATTCGAGTTGCTCGAGTTCCTGATGCGCAATTCGGGTCGAGTGCTCACGCGCATGCAACTTATCGACCGGGTGTGGGGAAGTGATTACGTCGGTGACACGAAAACACTAGATGTACACATTAAGCGTCTGCGCGCAAAAATCGAGAGGGACCCCGCAAATCCCGTGCACATCCAAACCGTAAGAGGTTTGGGTTACAAGATGGAGGCTTAGGCGCCGACGTTGGCGTAAACGCCACTGCGTTCGAGGACGATTGCGTCCAGTGTCAAAAGTCCCGCACTAGCGAACGTGAGTTGTACTTTGACTCGAGTTCCAGGCGAGGCGTTGAGTCCGGGCACAATCGCAGATGCATTGGTGCTATCTCCCGCAAACCGAACGGGCTCGTTCTGTTTCAGCGCCAGACTCACCTGCGAAAGGTTCGCCTTTATTCCCCCAACAGTGATGCCAAGCAAGGTGTCTGAGGTTGGATTCTCATTAGTGATCGTGCCGACCAGCACAGCGGAGCCATCAGATTGAGCTACAAGTAGAACCGAACTGACTTTCAGATCATTGCCATAGGTTGTTATCGACCCGTCTACGCCGTCGGTCACCTGGGTAACGAGTTTTGTAGGCGCATCTTTGCCCGTCGCGCAGGCGCTAAGCGAAAGCGCTACTGAAATCGAAATGCCTAGAACTGCAACTTTACGCACGTGCATCTGATTCTCCTTGTGTACTGAAGGGCAAGCATGTGGACGGATCTGTGTTGGCTGGCGCAATTCTCTCACGCTTAATCCAATATGCCTCAAAAGCCTTATTTTGCGCCCAAATTGGGGGGTTATTACTGTCACTGGGTGCTGGTATTATTAGTCCCTAACGAAGGGCATTACATGTCATTTAAGGTCGGCGAAACCGTTGTTTACCCTCATCACGGCGCGGCTCTAATCGAAGCCATTGAGACACGTTTGATAAAAGGCGAAGAGAAGACCTATTTAGTGCTCAAAATCGCCCAGGGCGATCTGACCGTCCGAGTTCCCTCCGAGAATGTTGATCTAGTCGGCGTCCGCGACGTTGTAGATAGCGCCGGACTAGACCGAGTCTTCAATGTTCTGCGTCAGCCCTACACCGAAGAGCCCACCAACTGGTCTCGTCGGTACAAGGCAAACCTTGAGAAATTGGCCTCTGGCGATGTCATTAAGGTTGCAGAGGTCGTTCGCGACCTTTATCGCCGCGATCTTGACCGCGGCCTATCCGCCGGTGAAAAGCGGATGCTTGCCAAGGCAAAGCAGATTCTTATTTCCGAACTTGCCCTCGCCGAGCGCACGGACGAAGAGAATGCCGCTGTAATCCTTGACGAGGTTCTTGCTTCTTAAAGCTGCTTCATAGATCTATTGGAAGGCACCACATGACTCCGCCGATCAACGAAGGCTCTGTCGTACCCCGGTTTCGCACGGGTATTGGTGTAGATGCGCACGCGTACTCGGTGGATCACGATCGACCGATGTGGCTGGCAGGACTTCTCTGGCCAAATGAGATCGGCATCGAGGCTCACTCTGATGGCGATGTTGCCGTTCACGCGATATGTGACGCGCTTTTCGCGGCCGCTGGCCTTGGAGATCTAGGAACCAACTTTGGAACTGCAAGACCTGAATATCGCGATGCCTCGGGTCTGCAACTTCTGGCGGAGACAATTCAGTTGCTCAGCAACGCTGGTTACCTGATTTCGAATGTGGCAGTACAGATCATCGGCAATCGCCCCAAGATCGGCTCTCGTAGAAGCGAAGCCGTCGCTGCGATTTCTAGTGCTCTTGGCGGTGCTGATGTATCCATTTCTGCGACCACAACCGATGGTCTTGGATTCACTGGTGAGGGACGCGGTATCGCGGCCATTGCCTCTGCTTTGATCTATTCGTCCTTCTAAATTTTTTACCTCAGAAGATAGGCTTACATAATGAGTTCGCTGACGCTATATGACACCCTGTCACGCAGCGAACGTCCCTTTGTCCCGATAAAAAAAGGGGCAGCCACAATCTATCTCTGCGGTGCAACGGTTCAAGCGCCTCCTCATATCGGCCATGTTCGAAGCGCGATCAACTTCGACATCCTTCACCGCTGGTTGACCAAGAGTGGATACGAAGTGACATTTATTCGAAATGTTACTGATATCGATGACAAGATTCTCAACAAGGCCAAACATGAAAACCTGACTTGGTGGGAACTGGCGATGAAATACGAACGCACTTTCGCCGCAGCCTATGACGCCCTCAACGTCACACCCCCGACATACGAGCCGCGAGCGACTGGTCATATCACTCAGATGATTGAGTTGATGCAGATCTTGATTGACAACGGAGTTGCTTACGCCCCTGGAAACGGTGATGTCTACCTAGAAGTGCGAAAACTCAATTCCTACCTCACTTTGTCACGGCAAAAAATTGATGATCTTCTTCCAGCCGCGGATGCTGATGAGACTTTCAAGAAAGATCCACGCGATTTCGCAATGTGGAAGGCCGCCAAGCCTGATGAACCGTCATGGCCAACTCCTTGGGGTTCGGGCCGGCCAGGTTGGCACTTGGAATGTTCTGCGATGGCCCATGCATATTTGGGCAAGGAGTTCGATATTCATGGCGGAGGGTTGGATTTGATTTTTCCCCATCATGAAAATGAGATTGCACAGTCACAAGCTGCCGGTTGGCCCTTTGCCAAATTATGGATGCACAACGCTCTCGTAACGACGGCCGGGGAGAAGATGAGTAAGTCGCTGGGAAATTCCATGCAGGTAACGGCGGTGCTTGAGCGGGTGCGCCGCATTGAATTGCGTTGGTACCTTGGCAGTGCGCACTATCGCTCGGTTCTTGAATATTCTCCCGAAGCCCTCGACGAAGCGGCAGTTGCATTTCGAAGGATTGAAAGTTTCTTAGATCGGGCATCTCAACTTCTCGGTAAGCCGCCAACGCCCACTCTCGGTCGAGGTTTCATTGATGCGATGAACAACGACTTGGCGGTTCCGACTGCATTAGCTCAGATTTCAGAGGCCTTGCACGATGGCAATGTCGCCCTTTCCACCTCCGATTTCAAAGTTATTGAAGAGAAATCAAATGAGATCCGTGGCGCCCTAGAAGTATTGGGTTGCGATCCTTACGACTCGGCTTTTGCAGAAAGTGGCGAGATTGGCCTGCGAGACGCACTCGATGGGACGATTGAAATTGCTTTGAAGCAGCGTCAAGCTGCACGAGAGCGAAAAGATTTTGCCGCATCTGATGCAATTCGCGATGGTCTGACCGCACTGGGCATTGCAATCGAAGATACGCCGCAGGGACCACGATGGTCGATCACACATACGGAAGAGCGGTAACCGAAATGGCTGGAAATTCGCAGAGAAAGGGAGCGATTCGCGCTACCAAGAAGGGTCCGAGCGGCGGTACCGGGGGCAAGAACAAGAAGCGTCTTTCTGGAAAGGGCCCGACGCCAAAGGCGGAGGACCGTCCGTATCACGCGGCTGCTAAGCGAAAGAAGGCGACTGCGGCAAAAGAGACTCGCCCACGTGCGCCGCGTCAGAAGAGCGAGCGGCCCAAGGGCGGTGGCGAACTTGTCGCCGGCAGAAACGCAGTCGTTGAAGCCTTGCGTGCCGGAGTTCCAGCCATTGAACTCATCGTCGCTCGTAGCATCGATGTAGATGATCGAATCACCGAGTCTTTGCAGTTGGCTCTGGCAACCCACCTTCCCATTCGTGAAGTGCACCGTGCTGAAGTTGAAGGACTCTCGGGCAGCAGCCAGGGCATTCTGTTGGCAATCAAGCCGTTCCAATATTCGAGTCTGGAAGAAATCATCGTTCGTGCGACCAAACCGATGCTTATCGTTGCCCTTGATGGGGTAACTGATCCTCGCAACCTCGGTGCGATCGTGCGGAGTGCATCTGCATTTGGCGCCGATGGAGTTGTCATGACCGAGCGTCGCGCAGCAGCAATGACGGCCTCTGCCTGGAAAGCCTCCGCCGGTGCCGCCGCTCGATTGCCAGTTGCTCAAGTAAGCAACCTTTCGCGTGCCATTGATGAAGCAAAGAAGGCTGGTTGCTTTGTTGTCGGCCTTGCCGGAGAAGCCGATGCGCCGTTGAGCAAAATGAAACTCGAGCAGGAGTCCTTGATGATTATTGTCGGTAGCGAAGGAAAGGGCCTATCTCACCTTGTCCGAGAGAAATGCGATCTGGTGGTTTCAATTCCCATGAGGGCCGACACAGAATCCCTCAACGCTAGCGTTGCCACATCGATTGCACTCTTCTGGGTGGATGAGCAACGACATAAATAATGAAATTCACGCGATTCATAGTCTGTGGTGATTCCTTCTCTGAAGGAATGAGTGATGAAATCGTTGATGGTCAGTACCGCGGCTGGGCAGACCGGATGGCCGATATCATGGCGCATCAGAGCCCGGAGTTCACCTATGCGAATTTTGCGATCCGAGGAAAACTGATTCATCAGGTGGCTGCCGAACAAGTTCCACATGCACTGGCTTATGTGACCGGACCTGAAACCCTCTTCTCCTTTCACGCGGGTGCCAACGATGTTCTGCGTCCAAATTACAAACCAGAATCCGCTCTCCCTCTTTATGTGCAGACCGTACGAAACATCGCGGCATCTGGCGCAACGGTTCTTCTATTCACGGTTCTTGAACGCACCGACAGACAAGGTAAGACCGCAGATTTATGGGCAAAGCGGTTTAGCGAATTCAATAAAAACGTTCGAGCAGTGGCAGATGAAGTCGGCGCGATCGTCGCAGATGCGAATGAGGAGGGGCTCCTCAGCGATCGACGCTTCCTAGCCGATGACCGTCTACATCTGAATGAGATCGGACATGACCGAGTCGCCCAAGGAATATTGGAAAAACTAGGTCTTCCATATGCAGCAAACTGGCGCGAGCCATTGCCGCCTGCTCCAAAATTGTTGCAGCGTAAGAGGTACGAATCTAATCTCGCATGGCTGCTGACATTCTTCTTGCCGTGGCTCTGGCGTCGGTTGCGCGGTCGATCCTCGGGGGATGGAAGATCCGGCAAGCACTCATCTCCAATTTCCTGGCCCTTGACCTGATCTCGTTCAAAGTAAATTCTCAGTTGATCTTGGTAGGCTCAACACCATGTGTGATGACCATTTTCACGGCGAATTAAGCCGTAGGCGAGCTCTTCAAATCGGTGGCAGCGCCGCTCTTGTTGGAATGAGTGGATTGTTTTTTCCCAATTCGGCTAGCGCGGCTTCAGCTGGTGCTGACATCTTCCATGGTCCGCGAAATCGTGCCGAAGTTGCAATCACATTCCACGGAGCCGGCGACCTTGCCATTGCTCGCAAGATATTGGCAACTGCAAAAAAGACTTCAACCCCGATCACCGTGATGGCCGTTGGTGTCTGGCTGAACGCAAATCCATCAATTGGCCACGAGATCGTCGATGCGGGCAATGAGTTGGGAAATCACACCTACAGCCACAAGACGATGACTTTGCTGACCTTGAAGGAGTCGAAGGCCGAAGTTGCAAAGGGCAAGGCGGCAGTAACAAAAGCTGTTGGAGCCCCTGGAAAGTGGTTTCGCCCGTCAGGAACATTGAAATCGAATTCCATCATTCGAGCCGCAGCAGGAGCATCTGGTTATGACCACTGCTTGGTTTACGACGTGGACTCTTTGGATTACACCGACCCGTCTGCTCAGGCGATTGTCACGAGATGTATGAAGACCGTGCAGAAGGGGAGCATTATTGGGATGCACTTCGGGCATGTCCATACCGCGGCTGCATTACCCCTGCTGATTCAAGCCCTACAAGACCGAAAACTCACTCCTGTAACGGTCTCACAACTGCTCCGTCCCTAGAATTTCAGCATTTTCTTCTGCGCTGACATAATGCGCAGGTACGAAAGGCCTCCCTAGCTCAGTGGTAGAGCATCCGCCTTGTAAGCGGAAGGTCGTCAGTTCAATCCTGACGGGGGGCTCCAGTTCCCACGCCATGGGGTTTATTAAGCCAGTTCTGGACTTCCTTGGATCGCCACCGACGCCTTCATCATAATGAGGGGCAGTCTGACGTGCACTTAGAAAAGGGACTTGTGCGATAGTTGGATGCGCAGCGTCATGCGGGTGAAAACGTTGGCTCGACCGAAACCGAAGTCCTCTTTGTTGAACTCAAAGAGCAAGGGCCAGCACGTCAAGATCCGGTAATCGGTCCGCGAGGTTCCTAAGTGTCACGGTGTGGGAAAATCGCGACTCCACAGGCTCAACCTAAGCGATACCCGCCATCGGTTGGTAATTCGACCCCATTGACCCAACCCATGTCATCACTGGCCAGGCACGCGATGACTTTGGCGATCTGTTCTGGGATTGCGATTGCTGGATTATCGAGGTCGGAGTCCGTAGGCTCGCGGCCCAAGTATGAGCGCAGCCATTGATCCACGAGTGGTGTCTTAACTCCCCCGGGCATGATTGCATTGACGCGGACTCCAGACTCGCGCAGCTCCAATGAGAAACCCTTAGTTAAATTGTTGAGCCCAGCTTTTAAAGAATCGTAAAGATGGTTGCGCTTTGCTGGGTCCCATGCGTTGATGGATGAGACATTGATTATGTTGCCGTGGCTCTCTTTCAAGTAGGGAACTGCTTGCTGCATCATGAAAAAGGGCGCTTTCAGATTTACGGCGAAGATCTTCTCCCAATCGGAATCGGTGACTGATTCGATCTCATGGTGGCTGATTACTCCTGCACAATTAACCAGGAGATCAATGCGACCCCAACGTGTAATCGCGGCGTCCACGACCGCCTTCGAGATTTTTTCAGCATCAAAAAGATCTGCATTCAAAAAGAGAACATTTGCTCCCTTTTTTGTCAGTTCTTCTTCGAGGCCATTGGGATCGGCAAGTGCGACCAAAAGCAATCGATAACCGCGT
This sequence comes from Actinomycetes bacterium, assembly GCA_025355765.1. GTDB lineage: Bacteria > Actinomycetota > Actinomycetes > Nanopelagicales > Nanopelagicaceae > QYPT01. The sequence continues at coordinate 4,565 of JANXZB010000009.1, read as the reverse complement.
TTGGCAAGTTCGTGGGCCGTTGCACCGCCGATGCCAGTTGTTCCTCCGGTAATGATCGCAACGCGGCCATGCTCTCCAAAATCCTTGTTAGTCACCTAAAGATCATATAGGATTTGTGAACTCCGAAGGAGGCTTCTTCAATGCCAAAATCCCTACCGATCCCAGAGATAACTTCGTCCAAAACCGGTCAGCCGCCAAAGTGGGCACTGCTAGAGCGTCAATTGATAGCGATCATCAACGAAAGTTCTCTTGAATTTGCCGATCGATATACCAATTCGGATAACACCTTGATTTGGCGGGACGAATGGTCGGGATTTGATGGATCCGATGATCCTTACGAAGGTTTTATGAACTTCACTTTGCACTACATCTTGGGCGGGGATGAGCGTTTGGACAAACGCCATCGAGAGATATGGGACGCCATTACGTGGCAGTGGACGCAATACGGCCAGATTGTCGATGAGTTTGATGAAGCGTATGACTGGATGCATCACGGAGAAGCTCTATTGGGTTTCTATTGGTTTGCTTTGGCAAATCCGGACGTCCTGAAAGATCGTCAACGAACGAAGAACTTCGCCGCGTTGTACAACGGCGAGAATTCAAAGGCGGATAACTGGGATCCTGTACGTAAACTTATTAAGGCACCCATAAATGGAAGCGGTGGTGCGCACTACGTTCATACCTTGGAAGACTGGGGTCCCAACCGCCAGATTCTTGAAGAATACCTTCCCCCATTTGAAGACATCACTGGGCAGGACCCATATCAAAAACGTACGCCATGGCATGACGATGTGATCTATAAAGAAATTATTTCCAAGATTAATGCGCACATGGGAAGAGGGGACGTTCCCGTAAATCTAACCGCGACGGGACTGATGGCTCATGCATTTATGTACGACCATGACGAGAAGTACAAAGAGTGGATTTTTGATTATTTGGGGGCCTGGGAAGAGCGCACTCAACGAAATGGCGGCATCATTCCAGACAACATCGGGCTCGATGGAGAGATTGGAACTCATAACGAAGGTAAATGGTGGGGCGGGTATTACGGATGGCGCTGGCCCCATGGCACTCCAACCATTCTTGAGCCACTTACTGTCGCCTGCGCTAATGCTGTTCTGCTCAGCAATGGTGACATGAAGCATCTCGACCTTGTTCGTTCCCAGATCGACATGCTCTGGGAGATGCGCATCGAAGAAGACGGTGCCATAAAACTTCCAAACCGTCATTTCGATGCGGGCTGGCGCGATTATCGAATTCAACGAGCAATCGATCCCATCATCGTATGGAATATTTCAATGGACGAGGAAGATGCGAAGCGTATTGAACGTGGGTGGCATCCAAGCAATGAGGAAATTTCGACCGAGGGCTACGTACTCGGCAGTGCCCGACCGCAACACACGGCGGCTTGGTATTCCTTCATCCGCGGGTATATGCCGGATTACCCGGAGCGGATACTGAAGAACAATCTTGATGCCGTCAATTTCCAAATAGAGCGCTTTCGAAGAGCCGATTGGGATCCGTACACCATGGACCACTACCGCGAATCTATGTCGATTCATGATTGGCAGATTCTTCAACCTGCAATCCTTGAAGCGCTCGTTCATCTAACTTTGGGCGGACCAATGCCCGCTTATCACGGCGGACATTTACACGTTGCGGTGCGTTACTTTGACGCAGACAAGAGGCGACCGGGATTGCCAGAAGATGTGGCGGCCCTAGTTTCAAAAGTGACTGACACTATCGTTGAGCTGACGTTAGTCAACACTTCAACACAAGCGCCTCGATCACTCGTGATTCAGGCCGGCTCATTTGGAGAACACGAGATAGTTAGCGCCTGTGAATTGGGTGGAGAGGAGTTGGTCGTTAAGGGAAAGCATCTAGTGGTGAACCTCCCTCCTCAAGGAACCATTTCGTTGGTGCTCAAAGTTAAGCGCTTTGCAAACGTACCAACGTATGAAGGTCCGTGGTCACCCGAGCAGACATCTGTCAGTATCCCGACAACAATTAAGGGTCGCACTTTTGGATAAAATTATACAAAGAAGGCTGTTGGCTTTATCGGGCGCGATGGGTTTTCTGATGTATGGATTGGGCTATTCGGTGCAGTTGGTCCGTCGAGATCTCCACATCTCCAGGGCATTGGCTTCGGTGCATCAACTCGTATTTGCCGTGCTGTTGATTATTTCATCCTTATTTTTGACACGGATCATCTCGAGATATAACCCCACTGCAGTAATGAAAAGTGGATGGGTTGTGGTGATTGTCGGTATGAGCTTTTATGTGTGGGGATTGAATATCTGGGTGAGCGTCTTCGGATATTCGTTGTGTGCAATCGGGGCCACTCTGTTCAACAACACAAACGCTGCGACTTTAGGTCAAGTAAAAGGTAGCTCGCTACCTCTTATGTTGCGGACAACAGGGATCGCAACCGCTACAGGGGCATTTGCACCGACAATCCTTGGTGCGCTGGTCGCGAGAGGCTTTTCGTGGAGGCTAACTTTGTTAATTTTCGCCCTGGTTGTCGGTTTTATATCGATGAGGGCTGTTCCGAATGTGCCCGATCGTTTTCCAACCGCCGACAATGGCTCAAGATTGGTTGACCGAGAATATTCACTAATGCTGGCATTCGGACTGGCTGCTAACTTTCTTGAAATTGGCGCCGGTTCATGGGCTCTTGACCTATTGATATCTCGCCACCTTGGAAATTCCGCGGCGCTAGTCCTTGCGAGTTTGTTCTCGTTTGGAATCGCGTCGGGGAGACTTGCATCATCCAGTAGAGCGCATTTTGGCGCGACGAAGATTTGGCTGGCCTCGACAACATTGTCAGCGATTGGGCTGGGGGTTGTAATTTCTACGTCGAATAGCGCTTTGACAGTTTGGGGCTTGGTGATTGCTTCCATAGGAATCGGTCCTTTAGGCGGGATTGCCTTGGCTTTTGCATCTGATAGCCCCAAAGGTGCCGACACAGGCATATCTGCCAACGTCATTGGTGCGGCACTCGCAATTGGTTTGGGGCCGATGGTCGTAGGCATTGTTAGCGATGGTTTTGGCTTTTCTTTGGCCTATTCCATATCGGCATTAATGCTCGTAGTCGCTACAACCTTGTTCTTCATCGTCCGAAGCGACAGGGCAAGTTAGAGAACTGCCACTGTGTGCGCGTCGATGAAGTCCCAGTCGTATTCAATGCATAGCCCCTCACCCTTTGGAGCCATTACGTAACCATCTTGAATGTCCAGTTGGGTCTTTGTACCGAATTGAAAGTCATCGAATGGGAAAAGTGTTTCGAAGAATTCACAATTGACCATGGCCAGCGATGGGTGCAATTGAACTTGCTCAAGGCCGTGGTAAATGGTCGTATGCAATTCGCATTGAACGCCAAAGGCCTCGGCAACATGAGCAGTCTTCATTACCGCAGTAATTCCGCCGCGCCAAGAGACATCTGTGCGGACGATGTCCACGATACTTTCCTTAATGCAATATGCGGTTGAGTAGTGTGCTCCTGCGAGGACCTCAGTTCCGCAAATTGGAAGATCTAGTTTCTCGCGGAGTTTCTTAAGACCATTAAAATTCACGTCAAGTAGTGGCTCTTCCAGCCAGCGGTAATCCAACTTCTCCAATTCCCGACCGACCTTAAGTGCCTGTTCGTAGGTATAGGCAATTACCGGGTCGGCCATGAGTGTGAAATCGTCTCCAACTGCTTCACGGACGGCGCGGTAACAAGCGATATCTAGCGCAACTTCTCCGGGGGGATGCAATTTATATCCCTTATAGCCTTTGGCTTTAACCGAAAGCGCTTGCGCGACGTATTCCTCGGGTCCCGGCAAGAACATAGAAGATACGTATAGCGGGACTTTTTCTCGAGCCGCGCCTAAGAGTTTGTAAACGGGCTGGTGCGCCATCTTTCCGACGATGTCCCAACATGCGTTGTCGAAAGGGGCATAGGAGTAGATGGGCACGTGATTCCAGCGTCGGTCAAAAAGTTCAAAATCCTTCATATTTTTGGCAGTGTCATGGGCCGATCGGCCAATGAAAAATGGCTTCACTTGGGACATTGTCGCGGCGGCAGCTTTCGCATCAAGGGCGCCGAAACCAAAAGAAGTACCAGTCACTCCATCTTCAGTAGTGAGAGTGATAACCGTGAAATCAGGGCGAGAACCGCCTGGCAACTGCACCGCAGAAACGGCGTCTAAGTTGTTGAGTTCATCCCCGCCTCTGCACGCTCTTATTTCAATATTGGAAATGATGCTGTCAGCCATCTATACCCCCAGAGATTGGAATTAGGTAAATCCTATAGGATCGGAGTATATGCGACTCGCATTGCGAGAAGTCAACATTGAGAAGATTAGTTTGCGTATAAGTGCGCGTTCTCTATAACTGGTTCATCGCTGCAGCTGCAGGCGAAAAACGCTTGAGTGAAGATTCAATGTGTTTGTACATGGCGTGTTTGGCAGATTTTGGTTCCCCTGCAACAATTGCTTTAGTTATCTCGCTGTGTTGACGAATAGCCAGCTGTCCCGACCCAGATTGGTAGTACTTCTCAAAAAGTTCGGATACGAAAGCCGTGC
>JANXZB010000008.1 GCA_025355765.1 Actinomycetes bacterium | reverse complement strand
TTCCAAGCGCGCCTGCAAGCAAACTTTTCCCCGACCCCGGCATGCCGAGAATGCCAATTACCGTCGGATTGTCCTTTAAATGAACCATGCCTGAGAGTCTAATACCTTCCTTTGGGACGCAATAGCGCCTCGAGCGTGATGCTGGTTGTCATTGAAACGTGGGATAGCCGCGGGGAAATAGTGTGGATGTGGACTACCAGCAAAAAACCTCCATGTCTGGCTAGAAGCAGCAATCGCGAGCTTTTCTTAGATTAATGACTGCAATCGCCAACTTGATATTTGGCTAATGGGCTTCGGAATTGGAGATTCAGTCGGAAGTGCTTGATAGTAGAAGTCACAAATAAAACTGCCCCCGGGAATAGCCACCGAGGGCAGTTCTTAGTGTCGTGTAATTACTTTAGACGCTCACCTGATACTGCATCAAAGAGGTGAATTTCTGCAGGATTGGCAACGACAGAAACTGTCGTTCCAGGTGCTGGAGGATTCTTTGGATCCCAACGAACAATCACTTGCGCCTCTTCAGCAGAGAATGCGAACTTTACGGTTGGGTCGGCTGGCTTTCCGTAAACGAATGCGTCGGCACCGAGTTCTTCGACGACTTCAACGAGAACGTGGAAACCATCTGAGGCTGGGCTGAAGCTTTCTGGGCGAACGCCAACGGTCACGTGGTCTCCTGCATGGGCAGGAACAGGAATTGAAAGTGATCCGAGTTTGGCCACTCCACCGACAACTGGTGCACTGAGCAAGTTCATCGCGGGGGAACCGATGAATCCGGCAACGAATGCGTTGGCTGGGTGGTCGTATAGATTTCGTGGTGTATCCACTTGCTGCAAGATTCCGTCCTTGAGGACCGCAACGCGATCGCCCATCGTCATAGCCTCGACCTGGTCGTGCGTTACATAAACCGTTGTGATTCCGAGGCGACGCTGCAATGCGGCGATTTGCGTACGAGTTGCTACACGCAACTTCGCGTCAAGGTTAGAAAGTGGTTCGTCCATAAGGAAGACCTGAGGCTCTCGAACAATCGCGCGACCCATAGCAACACGTTGACGCTGTCCACCTGAGAGTGCTTTTGGCTTGCGCTCTAGGTATGGCTCAAGGTCAAGAAGTTTTGCGGCTTCAAGTACGCGACGGTCACGCTCCTCTTTCGAGGTGCCCGCGATCTTGAGAGCAAATCCCATGTTCTCGGCCACGGTCATGTGCGGGTAGAGCGCGTAGGACTGGAAGACCATCGCAATATCGCGGTCTTTTGGCGCAACGTTGGTGACATCGCGGTCACCAATGAGGATGCGTCCATTATCGATTTCTTCAAGTCCGGCCAACATACGAAGGGATGTTGACTTGCCGCAACCAGATGGTCCGACGAGGACTAGAAATTCGCCGTCATTGACAACAAGATCTAACTTGTCGACGGCGGGGGTGGTTGTTCCTGGGTATATACGTGTTGCTTTGTCGAAAACGACAGAGGCCATGACATAACTCCTTCTCCGGGCAGGTACGTGCCCGACGGTCCGTTGGATGAAGGTCCCATCGCCCATGCCCTAGACGGCCATGGACGACGACTTACTCTCGAATTTACACCCGTTTCCGGGGGGTATTTGCAAGGCAGTGGCAGGAGGTTACGCCATTTGGCTGAGAATAGGGAAGCGGACGCATCGGCGGCGGGGCTTGAACCCTTATTCTTTCGGCATGGCCACTGATACCTCGAACTTGTCTATTGGGGGCCTCTTTCTAGATATCGCTGTGGTTCTTGCCCTGATCCTTTTGGCCGCCCTTTTCGTGGCCGCTGAGATTGCGCTTATTTCCTTGCGAGAGAGCCAGGTCAGGCAGATGGCCACGCAGGGCAAGCGCGGATTGCGGGTCTCTGCGCTAGCGGCCAACCCCAACCGTTTCTTGGCTGCGGCGCAAGTCGGCGTCACGGTCTGCGGGTTTTTATCAGCGGCCTTAGGAGCCGAGCGGATCGGCAAATACGTTGAACCTTGGCTCGAGGGGATGGGGCTCTCGCGCGGGTGGAGCAATGCCATGTCGCTCATTGGCCTGACATTGATCATTGCCTACATCTCGTTGGTCTTTGGTGAATTAGTCCCAAAGAGATTGGCTCTCTTTCGCACTGAGGCTATTGCCCTTGCTGCCGCCCCGATCATTGATGTGCTCGCAATGGTTTTTCGACCGGTGATCTGGCTTCTTTCCCACTCAACAAACGTCATCGTTCGCTTGTTTGGCTTAGATCCAGAGGAACAACGCGAGCAGATGTCAGAGGAGGAGCTACTTGACCTTGTGACAGGCCACGCCGCCCTCACAGATGAAGAACGTGACATCGTCGAAGAAGTATTCAACGCGAGTGATCGCCAGGTTCACGAGGTAATGGTTCCTCGCACCGAAGTAGATTTCCTCGATGGTTCTTTGACCGTGGGAAGGGCAATTGCGCTCGCGGTCGACCGAGCCCATTCGCGATATCCCGTGGTCAAAGGTTCTACTGACGAAGTCATCGGGTTTATTCATGTCCGTGACCTTCTCGATAAGTCCTTGGCCGGGAATAGCGAGAAGATTCAAGAACTCGTTCGCAAGGTCATTTTCCTGCCTGGCACCAAGGGTGTGCTCCCTGCACTTACTGAGATGCGCAATCAGAGCCAGCATCTGGCAATAGTCCTTGATGAATATGGCGGAACAGATGGAATCGTCACGATGGAGGACCTCGTCGAATGCCTCATCGGCGATATTCGCGATGAGTACGACTCACCAGAAGTTGAAATCTCTCACGAGATCCGCACGGGAGATTTTGAAGTGGACGGCCTCATCTCGATTGAGGATCTGATTGATGAGACAGGCATTGAGGTTCCAGAGGGTCCATATGAAACTCTCAGCGGTTTTGTGATGCACTTCTTGGGACGAATTCCCAATGTCAATGACGTGGTTGCCATTGAGGGCGCACGGATCACGGTTCTTTCTTTGGAAGGCAAGCGCGCTGGATCCCTATTGATCTCGCGGACCGTATAAGTCATGCGAGAATACGCCGCATGACCCGCAAACGAGTCCTCTCTGGCATTCAGGCAACAGCTGATTCGACCCATCTCGGCAATTATTTAGGGGCCGTTCGGCATTGGGTAAGTTTTCAGGACGAACACGATGCTTTTTACTGCATCGCCGATCTTCACACTCTCACGGTGGAGACCGATCCCGCGGTACTTCGCCGCCGCACGTTAGCAACTGCGGCTCAATTGTTGGCCTCTGGAATCGACCCGGATAAGTGCACCTTCTTCTTACAGTCCCATGTCGCTCAGCACAATCAACTTGGTTGGGTGATGGAATGTATGGCCGGTTTCGGCGAAGCAAGTCGCATGACGCAGTTCAAAGACAAGTCGCAGAAATCCGGTTCAGATCGCACAGTTGTCGGACTCTTCACGTATCCGATGCTGATGGCCGCCGACATTCTTTTGTACCAAGCCGACCTTGTTCCCGTTGGCGAGGATCAACGCCAGCATCTTGAGATTACACGCGATCTAGCCGAACGTTTCAATTCTCGATATGGAAAAACATTTCAAATTCCTGATGGCCACATCGTGAAGAGCGGGGCCAAGATTTATGACTTGCAGAATCCGACGGCCAAGATGAGCAAGTCATCCTCATCGGTGGCGGGGATCGTGGAGATCATGGATTCTCCAGAGGTCAACGCGAAGAAGATCAAGAGCGCGGTGACGGATACGGGTCGCGAGGTTAAGTTTGATGAGAAGGAAAAACCTGGCATCAGCAACCTGCTGATGATTCACTCAACTCTTTCGGGAAAAAGTATTGAGACGATCGAGAAGGATTTCGAAGGCAAGGGTTATGGGGACTTCAAGACTGAGGTGGCCGAAGTGGTGGTTGAGTTCTTGCGCCCAGTACGCCAGCGCGCCCTGGAATTGCTAGAAGACGAGGCTTCGCTATTGGCGATCCTCCATGACGGTGCAGCAAAAGCCCGTATCGTTGCAGACCACACTCTTCAGGCCACATATAAGAATCTAGGTCTAGTGCAATGAAATTACGTGGGTCAGTCGCTATCGGACTAGTTACGACCCTTATGTTGACCCTTACGACTTTTGCCTCGTCCGCACAGGCAGCTACCCCGCTTCGGGTGGGGGTCGCTTATGATACTGGCGGGCCGGGGGATCACTCCTTCGATGACGCGGTGGTTCAGGGCTTGACCATGGCGGGCAAGCGTTTCCCGATGCAGGTGAGCGCGACCGTGACAATCGGTTCTGATGCCGATCGCGAAATGCGGCTGCGCTCATTGGTAACAAAGGATTGCAATCCGATTATCGCGGTGGGTGCCGGTTATGCCACGGCTCTTTCCAATGTCGCCGTGGATTTTCCCAGCATACAGTTCGTCATCGTCAACGATGCTTCTATACGTAGGCTGAACGTGACATCGCTGGTTTTCTCGGAGAATCAGGGAGGCTATCTCGCAGGCGTCACGGCCGCTCTAGCCACGCGTACGGGCAAGATAGGCCTAGTTGGTACAACGGGGTCGCCTTACGAGGGCGGATTCACTGCTGGTGCACACTACGTTAAGAAGGACATAATGGTGAATACCAGCCTGGGGAGCGATTCTGCGCTCGTGCTCACCAAGGGATTGATAAGTGCTGGCGCTGACGTCATTTTTCTTACAATGCCGGGATCGGGTTCTGACGTCCTCAAAGCAGTGGCTTCAGCCAACAAGGGCGGCAGCAACATTGGGCTGATTTTCGTGGAGCCAGATCAGTATGTAACGCTTTCGGCGAGCGCAAGACGCTTCATACTTGCATCCCTTGTGAAGCGTGTTGATCGGGCGATAGTCAATGTCATCGCAGAGTCAGTTTCCGGTCGCACTGTGATTGATGTACTCGATGCAAATGCTGGAATTTATGGACGCCGATATGGAATTCAGGGTCACTTCATTGAATTATCACTATGGTCGCCACTAGTGGCCAAGTATCGAAATGTTATCAACTCCGCGGCAGAGAAGGCCTCGAAACTTTCGCTGTAATTTAAAGTTAACCATTTCGGGCTGTTTTTGGCTGTACCTCTATGGTTAGACTAAATCAACTCCCCATGAACGACATGGGGCTCCTTGGAGGAACATTGAAAAAGTCATTGCGTTATGGAGCCGTCATAGCGGCTTCAACACTTGCATTCGGCATTACCGTGGCTCCGGCAGCACCTGCTGCAACCGCCGTTAAAGCGTGCTTGGCACTCGACACCGGTGGTGTTGATGACAAGTCATTCAACGCTGCAGCATGGCGTGGAGCGCAGTCAACCGCATCAAAGAATGTGACAGTGAAATATCTCGCTGCACAATCTGATGCTGACTACGCACCAAACATCAAGAAGCTAGTTGATGAGAAATGCACCGTGATCATCGGTGTTGGATTCCTTATCAACGGTGCAATTGTTGATGCAGCGAAGGCCAACCCTGGTACAAAGTTTGCGATCGTTGATCAAGATGGTTTCGATCATGGTCCAAATGGAGATCAGTTCCCAGGTACTGCTCTTGCAAACCTGAAGGGTCTTCAGTTCGCAACAAATCAGTCCGCATTCCAAGCTGGCTACCTTGCCGCAGGTTTCTCAAAGACCGGCAAAGTTGCTACATACGGCGGACTTAACATTCCACCAGTCACCATCTTCATGGATGGCTTTGCAAAGGGTGTCGCGTACTACAACACAGTTAAGGGCAAGCACGTTGTAGCCCTTGGTTGGGACATTGCCAAGAAAGACGGAACTTTCGTAGGCGGCTTCTCTGATCAGGCTAAGGCATTGCAGATTTCCAAGAACTTCGAACAACAGGGTGCAGATGTAATCTTCCCTGTTGCTGGTGGACTTGGTGGAGCAACTGCTGGTCAATCAATGACCGGACACAAGTCACTGACCATCTGGGTTGACTCAGATGGATTTGTACAAGCACCACAGTACAAATCAGTGCTTCTGACTTCTGTTGTTAAAGGTGTTGATACATCTGTATCTGGTGTGATCAAGGACGTAGCAAAGGGTAAATTCACCTCTGCTGGGTACTTGGGAACATTGGCTAACAAGGGCACTTATCTAGCGTCCTACCATGACCTAGCCAGGAAAGTTCCTGCCAAACTCCAGAATGAGGTCCGTCAATTGGGCGTCGACATCAAGACTGGAAAAGTAAAAGTAAGTTAGTTTGAACACTTTTCATGAGTGACCAGATCTAGCGATTTGTTCCTCATCGAAAGTCTGGAAGCGGAGCGGGTCCTTACGGACTCGCTCCGTTTTTCTTTGCGTAATTGCATTTTCAAGGTAGATTTCTTCGTATGTCCTTGGAGCTTCGCGCTGTAACAAAGAGTTTTGGAGCATTAGTAGCCAATGACGCGATAGACCTCAAAGTAGCAGACGGCGAAATCCACGCCATTCTTGGCGAAAACGGAGCGGGAAAGTCGACGCTCATGAATGTCGTCTATGGGCTCTTGCAACCCGATTCCGGAACGATTCTTGTCGACGGCAAGGAAATCACAATCTCCGGTCCTGCCGATGCTCTTGCTGCAGGAATCGGCATGGTTCATCAGCACTTCATGTTGATCCCCGTCTTCACGGTCGCTGAGAACATCGTTCTTGGACACGAGGCCACTAACAGATTCGGCATCTTGGATTTAGCAACTGCCAAGGATGAAATTCGCCGAGTCTCCAAGGAATTCAACTTTGATGTCGACCCTGATGCACTTGTTGAGGATCTCCCTGTTGGTATCCAACAGCGAGTCGAAATCATTAGGGCTTTGATTTACGACGCAAAAGTTCTCATTCTGGATGAACCCACAGCCGTGCTCACACCGCAGGAGACTGACGAGCTGCTGCGGAATATGAAGATCCTGCGCGATAAGGGAACCTCGATTGTCTTTATAACGCACAAATTGCGTGAAGTGCAAGAGGCGGCCGACAAGATCACCGTTATCCGTCGTGGCAAGGTTGTCGGAACTCCGCCCACAACGGCCTCGCAGGAGGAGTTGGCTTCTCTCATGGTAGGCCGGCCAGTGATGCTCGACGTCTATAAGAAGGCCAGCACAGCCGGCCCGGTCGTCCTCTCCATCAAGAATTTGAATATTCGCGATGTGACTGGAAGAAGGCTAGTTAAAAACGTCTCCCTCGAGGTCCACGAAGGCGAAATTCTTGCCGTTGCGGGCGTACAAGGAAACGGCCAGAGTGAATTGGCTAAAGCCATTGTGGGGCTTGAGGAATTCATGGATGGATCCATTGTTCTAGGCGGCAAGGACATCACGACGTGGTCGGTGCACGACACTCTTTATGCAGGCATCGCCTATGTGCCCGAGGACAGAGAGCACGACGGTTTGATCTCCTCCTTCTCGGTCGCTGAGAATTTGATTCTGGATGTTTATGACGTGCCCCCTTATGCCAAAGGCCCGATCCTCTCACCGAGCATCGTTGCACGGGAGGCCGAACTCCGAGTCAAGGAATTTGATGTGCGCCTGCAGAGCGTTCAGGACACGGCCGCATCGCTCTCAGGTGGAAACAAACAGAAAGTCGTATTAGCCCGCGAATTGTCACGCCCTGTAAAACTCGTTGTTGCCTCCCAACCAACTCGCGGACTGGATGTGGGGTCTATTGAATTCGTTCACCAAAGAATCATCGCTGAAAGAGATTCCGGCAGAGCCGTTCTTATTTTCAGCACTGAGTTGGATGAGGTGACAGATCTTGCCGATCGAATCGCGGTCATGTATCGGGGGGAGATCATTGCAATGGTCCCGGCGACTACATCAAGGGAGGACCTCGGTCTTCTGATGGCTGGCGTGCACCCAGAAGGGACACACTCGTGAAATTCGTTCGTAAGGCCATTTCCACTATTGCTCTTCCTGGGTTGGCTTTTTTCTCGGCCCTTTTTGTTAGCGGATTGCTTATCGCCTTCTCGGATCCAAAGGTTCTCAAGCTCGCCCACTCACCTCTGAAATTCATCGGCGGCGCATTGGCCGCAGCAGGCAAGGCATATCTGGCCCTATTTGAAGGAGCTATCTACGACCCAAACCTCGCCCATCCCAACTTCTTTGATGGCTTCTATCCCTTATCCGAAACTCTGGTCGCGGCTGCTCCTCTCATTCTGACTGGACTCTCCGTCGCACTGGCATTTCGTGCAGGACTTTTCAATATTGGTGCACAAGGGCAATTCATCTTCGGTGCAATCGGCGCGTCAGTTATTGGTTTCAAAACGACGATGCCAATCGGGATCCATGTCATCGCCGCGATTGTGACCGCGATGGTCTTTGCGGGACTGTGGGGCGGATTTGTTGGCCTTTTGAAGGCGAGAACCGGGGCACATGAAGTCATCGTGACAATCATGCTCAATTACGTTGCCAGTTACTTCCTCCTCTGGCTTCTCAGCACAACTCCATTCTTGCGAAAGGGACGACAAGATCCGATTGCACCGCCGGTAAAAGAGACCGCCCGCTTGCCCCATCTTGCCGGCCCCAATCTCCGTGTGAACTTGGGGATCATCATTGCTCTTGCGGCGGCAGCGGGCGTGTGGTGGTTGCTCAATCGAAGTACGTGGGGCTTCAGATTCCGCGCCGTCGGTGCGAATGCTGATGCCGCCAAGACCGCCGGAATTTCAGTTCCACTCGTAACGACGATGGTGATGGCAATTGCGGGCGCGTTAGCTGGCTTAGGTGGCGCAGTTCAAATCCTCGGCAGTGAGTACGCGCTCACCGCAGGAGCCGGTGGCAGTTTCGGCTTCGACGCGATTACCGTTGCTCTTCTTGGGCGTGCAAACCCGGTAGGTACTGTCTTCGCCGCGCTCTTGTTCGGTGGCCTGCGTGCAGGTGGCCTCACCATGCAGGCAAATACAGATACGCCGATTGATTTAATTCTGGTCATTCAAGCTCTCGTTGTCCTCTTTATTGCGGCTCCTGAACTAGTGAAGGCGGTATACAGAATCAAAGCGCTCAAGGTCGGATCCGCCGTTGTCTCCAAGGGTTGGAACGGATGATGGCCCAGATCGAAGTGCTTTCTCTATCTGCACCAGAGCGTCGCCGACGCCGAATGGTCGTATTCATGTTTGTGTTGGGACTCTTCGCTCTTCTTGCATTCGTAATTATTCCCAAGCAGCACGATAAGGCCACTTTTGGTTTCGTCATGGACCGCGAATGGGTTGCAATTCACGAATGGTCGATCAATTCAAAGCACGGGTCCTTGGGATTTGTGATTCTGGCTCTATTGGCGGCAATTCTCGCTCTCTTTCAGTACCGCGCGCGCAAGACAATTCGGATTGCCAGTGCGATATTTGGTGTGAGTTTCTTGATGGCATTCCTATGTTGGGCGGCGAGTGGAAAGTTCATCCCGCTTACCGGACTCTTGCAAGGCGGATTATTGCTGGCAGTTCCTCTGATCTACGGCGCGATGGCGGGCGTACTGTGCGAGCGTTCGGGAGTCATCAATATTGCCATTGAAGGACAGTTGCTTGCAGGCGCCTTTGCCTCCGGAGTTCTGGCGAGCCTGACTCAAAAGACCTGGCTAGGGCTGCTTATTGCTCCTTTTGCCGGAGCCCTTATCGCCTACCTGCTTGCAGTCTTTGCTATCAAATTCGGCATCAATCAGGTCATCCTCGGATTCGTTCTGAACGTTCTAGTCATTGGCCTAACAGACTTCCTCTATAAGAGGCTGCTCATTCCGTATCAAGGGACGTGGAACTCCGGCCCGATACTTTCTCCAATCAAGATCCCGGTTCTCTGGAAGATTCCTATTATCGGGCCAATACTGTTTGATCAGACAATTATCGTCTACCTGATGTACGTGATCGTCGCACTCATTCACGTCGGACTCTTCCGATCCAGGTGGGGTCTTCGCATGCGTGCTGTGGGGGAGCATCCAACTGCGGCGGAGAGCGTGGGAATCAACGTAAATCGAATTCGTTTCCGCAACGTCATCCTTGCCGGAGCCGTTGCCGGCCTTGGTGGCGCTTACTTCACCATCGGTGCGGTCGGTCCCTTTGGCAAGGAGATGACGGCCGGTAAAGGTTTCATTGCGTTGGCTGCCTTGATCTTCGGCCGTTGGAGCCCACTGGGCGCTGTCTCGGCCGCTTTGATTTTTGGTTTTGCAGATAACCTCCAAGGAGTCCTATCTATCATCGGAACTGCAATTCCGTCGGAATTCATGTTGATGGCGCCTTACATCGCCACGATCATCGCCGTTACCGGCTTTGTCGGTCGTGTTCGCGCGCCGGCTGCCGATGGCGTGCCCTATAAACGAGGCGAGTCCGTCTAATGAATATTGATTGGGATTTACTGCGTGCCCAAGCAATTTCAGTTATGAAGAAAGCGTATGCGCCGTATTCGAAATTTCCTGTGGGTGTTGCTGCACTCATTGACGATGGTCGCATCCTTGTCGGCTGCAATGTCGAAAACGCTAGTTATGGGCTGACGCTCTGCGCCGAATGTGGTCTTGTTTCAAATCTGGCAGCGACAGGGGGAGGCAGACTCCTTGCTGTGTACTGCGTGGATTCGCATGGAAATGCCCTCATGCCCTGTGGGCGCTGCCGGCAGTTGTTATTTGAACATGGCGGAGGCGCACTGCAATTGATGACCGATACAGGCGTTCGACCACTTTCCGATTTGCTTCCATGGGCATTTGGGCCAGATGAAATGAAGCGACGCATTGATTGAGGATTTCTCTGCAGTAGAAGTGATAGCGGCTAAACGTGACCGTCATGAGTTAAGCGATCCGCAAATTGATTGGGTGATTTCTGCTTATACCCGTGGAGTTGTTGCCGATGAACAGATGGCAGCCCTTGCCATGGCAATTCTTTTGAACGGGATGAATTCCCGCGAAATATCGCGCTGGACCAATGCGATGATCAACAGCGGCGAGAGGATGAACTGGTCATCTATTACCAGACCCACTGCTGACAAGCATTCCACGGGAGGTGTCGGGGACAAGATCACCCTTCCACTTGCGCCATTGGTTGCCGCCTGCGGAGGCGCGGTGCCGCAGTTGTCGGGTCGGGGACTTGGTCACACTGGTGGGACGTTGGATAAGTTGGAGTCCATCCCTGGATGGCGTGCGGAATTGTCTAACGAGGAAATGCTTAAGGTCTTGCAGGATTGCGGCGCCGTCATATGTGCGGCAGGTGCAGGTTTAGCACCGGCCGATAAGAAGTTGTACGCGCTCCGCGATGTGACTGCAACGGTGGAGGCAATTCCACTCATCGCATCCTCCATCATGAGCAAGAAGATCGCCGAAGGAACGTCGTCTCTTGTGCTAGATGTGAAGACAGGAAGCGGCGCATTCATGAGCGATCCGGCGCAAGCGGGAATCCTGGCCCGAACGATGGTTGAACTTGGCAAGAACGCAGGTGTGAAGACGCGCGCCTTGGTAACCGCGATGGATGTACCTCTGGGTCTGACAGTTGGGAATGCCCTTGAAGTCCGCGAATCAGTTGAAGTCTTAGCTGGTGGCGGGCCAAGTGATGTAATCGAGCTGACTCTTCTGCTTGCACGAGAGATGATTGAGTTGGCAGGGATCAGCGGGAAAGATCCAGAGAGCGCTCTGAAAGATGGCAGTGCGATGGACGTCTGGCGGAAAATGATCAGCGCCCAAGGCGGCAACCCAGGTGCACCCCTTCCGGTGGCGCGAGAAAATCAGAAGTTTCTTGCAACCGAGAGTGGCCGCATGGTCGGAATGGATGCCATGAAAGTGGGCGTGGCCGCATGGAGACTCGGCGCTGGGAGATCCAGACAGGGCGAGAAAGTTCAAGCCGGGGCCGGAATAGAACTTCACGCCAAGCCGGGGGAGGAAATCGCCGCGGGTCAATTATTAATGACACTGCATACAGATGAGCCAGAGCGGTTCCCGCGTGCACTTGATGCCCTTGCTGGATCAGTGACGATTGTGGCAGGCGGCGCGGTCAATCGACTACCTTTGATTGTGGAGAGAATTCAATGAACGATCTTTTGAAGGTTCCGAAACCGAACCAGATTAAGCGCCTGCCGAAGGCCTTGTTGCACGACCACTTAGACGGTGGTTTAAGACCCCAAACGATTATCGATATTGCACGCGAGATCGGGTATGCCGCGCTTCCGACAGATGATGCAGATGAATTGGCTATCTGGTTTCGCGAGGCTTGCGATTCGGGTTCTCTGGTTCGATATCTGGAAACTTTCAGCCACACAATCGCGGTGATGCAACGCCGCCAAGACATAGTCCGCGTGGCCCGCGAGTGCGTTTTAGATTTGGCCCGCGATGGCGTTGTTTACGCAGAGGTTCGTGGTGCGCCAGAATTATTTACCGAAAAGGGCCTGTCGATGTCCGATGTTGTGCAGGCAACTCTCGAGGGTTACCGATTAGGCGAGGCTGATGCCGTCGCCGAAGGGCTCTCGATTCGTGTTACGTCGATTCTTTGCGGAATGAGGCAGAACAAGCGATCGCAGGAAGCCGCCGAACTAGTCGTCGAGTATCGCGATTCAGGCGTTGTCGGTTTTGATATTGCCGGCCCTGAAGATGGCTTTCCGCCAAGTGATCAGCAATCGACATTCGATTACTTACGTCGCGAGAATGCCCACTTCACTATCCATGCCGGCGAGGCGTACGGGCTGCCCTCCATATGGGAGGCAATCCAACTCTGCGGTGCAGAGCGATTAGGTCACGGCGTTCACATCATGGATGACATTGATCTCAGCGGCCCCACTCCCAAATTGGGACGGCTTGCCTCTTACATCCGTGACCGACGAGTTCCTCTCGAACTATGTCCCACATCTAATCTCCAAACGGGAGCTGCGAAATCCATCAAGGAACACCCCATCGGGAAACTCGGGAAGATGCGGTTTCGGATAACCGTCAATACGGATAATCGGTTGATGAGTCAGACCTCAATGACCAAGGAGATGACACAACTTGTTGAGGCTTTTGATTGGACTTTTCTAGATCTTCAACGAGTAACGATAAATGCGCTCAAGAGCGCCTTTATTCCCTTTGAGGAAAGACTTGCCATCATTGAAGAAGTCGTTAAGCCCGCTTTCTCTGCAATCGCTTCCGAGTAGTGGTACTAAACCCCGATTGGGTGCCAGATAGTTTTTGCTTCCATGAAGGCCAAAATCCTCTGCGGGTTCTCTCCTTCATTGAATGAGTGAATTCTCTTCAAGTTCTGAGCACCTGAGGTCTTAACATCTGAAATCAAGGAAGGCTCATTGATCCCACTTATATCGAGCCCATTGACGTCCATATGCGAGGCAAACCAAGGTGCTAATTCCTCTTTGTTGCCAGTGAGAACATTGCAAACGCCGTGGGGTAAATCGCTAGTCGCCATTACCTCGGCGAAAGTGATTGCAGACAGAGGTGCCCGGGAACTGGCCAGCGCGATGCAGGTATTTCCGGAGACAATGATCGGTGCAATGGCATTTACCAATCCAAGCAACGAGTGCTCTTCGGGTGCGATTGCACCGACGACCCCCATCGCCTCTGGGATCGTGAAGTTGTAGAACGGGCCAGAGACTGGGTTGGTCGATCCTGCAAGAACCGCCAGCTTGTCGCTCCACCCCGCATACCAAACCCATCGATCGATTGCAGCGAGGACTTCCCTTTCTGCCTTTGCTTCGGATATTCCTTCCGAGGCAGAAATTTCCTTGACGAATTGTTCGGACCTACCTTCGAGCATCTCTGCAATTCTGTAGAGGATTTGCCCGCGATTGTATGCCGTTGCACTTGCCCACGAACTTTGTGCGGATCGCGCGGCTACGACGGCATCTTTCAAGTCTTTGCGCGATGCCAGGCATGCGTTTGCAATAAATTCTCCGCTCGGGCCTTCGACCTCATATGTTCTACCCGACTCGCTGCGTGGGAACGCACCGCCTATATAAAGTTTGTAAGTCTTCTTCACTTCAAGACGCTCATTCATTGTTTGACTCCGCATCCTTGAGATAAGCCGTAAGCCCATGTCGGCCACCTTCGCGACCCCAACCTGATTCCTTGTAGCCTCCAAATGGGCTTGCCGGATCAAATTTATTGAAGGTATTTGCCCATATAACGCCTGCTTTTAACTGCTGGGCTGCCCAGAGAATCCGTGAACCTTTTTCACTCCAGATGCCTGCGGAGAGGCCATAAGGGGTGTTGTTGGCCTTCTCTATCGCTTCTTGAGGCGTCCTGAAGGTGAGGACCGAAAGGACGGGGCCGAATATCTCCTCGCGCGCAATTCGGTGGGCTTGGGTGACACCGGTAAAGATCGTCGGAGGAAACCAGAAACCGGATTTGGGAAGTGCGCACTCTGGGCTCCAACGCTGCGCACCTTCTTCATCGCCCGTCTTGCTCAGGTCGCGGATTTTCTGCAATTGCTCTGC
>JANXZB010000083.1 GCA_025355765.1 Actinomycetes bacterium | reverse complement strand
CCGGAAATGACTAAGTTGTCAGCATCGCTTTTATTTGAAAGGTCGAAGGATGCCTCTAATTATGAAAGATCTAAGAACCTCTATCGCTCGATCAACACCCCTTAAGGTCGGAGCCGGATTCTTACTCGGGGCAACAATCGTGGGAGGCGTTGCGACTGCTGTTGCTCCAACATCCCCAGCCTTGAGGGCCTGCGTAGATAACAAGACCTCAGCCATGTACTACTCCGCCGACGGAACGTGTTCGAAAACGCGGACTCTGGTCACCTTGGGCGCTGACGGCATGAGTGTGAAGACTGTCGCATTGGCAGCAACGCCGAGTGTCGTTTCAATTGACGTCACAACTGCCACAGGTGGCGACACGGGCGCGGGCTCCATCATCCGCACGAGCGCGACCTCGAGTTACATCCTGACCAACAACCATGTGATCGATGCGGCTGTCGGCGGCGCCGGAACAATAAGCGTGGAATTCAATAGCGGTGACACAATCGCAGCAACGATAGTTGGGAGGGATACGATTTACGATCTTGCCGTCCTTAAAGTTCAAAAGGGAAATCTGCCCGTTATCGCCTTTGGTGACTCATCGAAGTTGAGCATTGGCGATCCTGTCGTTGCAATCGGATCTCCTTTGGGCCTTGCCAGTACAGTCACCAGCGGAATCGTCTCGGCTCTCAACAGACCTGTGACTACTGGAAATGTCGGCGCAGAGTCCTATATCGATGCAATCCAGACCGATGCGGCAATTAATCCCGGAAACTCCGGCGGTGCATTGCTGGATTCTCAAGGACGCATAGTCGGGGTCAATTCAGCAATTGCGTCGCTGTCTACGGGCAGTACTAGCGGAAGCATCGGACTTGGTTTTTCAATTCCGATCAACGAAGCAAAGCGCGTCGCAAATGAAATCATCGATACCGGGGCATCCACCAGGCCAGTGCTCGGCGTCTTCTTTGATGGAACATACGACGGAGGTGGGGCGAAGATATCAAGCGTCAGTACCGGAGGGGCGGCGGCCACCGCAGGAATTCCGGCAGGTTCGGTTGTTCGGTCTATTGATGGAATCAGAATTGCCGATAATATTTCGTGCGTTGTCCGAATTCGTTCGTACGCTCCTGGATCGACGATTTCGATCACCGTTGACCTGCCTTCGGGCAGCTCCAAGACCTTCAAAGTGATTCTGGGTTCTGCCCCATCCCAGTAATAGAAAATTTACATGTAGTACACGTGTAAAGTGATTGATCAGGATAAGGTGAGGCATGGCAATATTTCGATTACATGTCTCACTTCCTGATCGACCTGGTTCCCTTGGCGCAGTCGCATCGGCGATCGGCTTTGCCGGAGGCGACATACGCGGACTTGTCGTCATGAAAAGCGAGGAAGGTCGCGGTTACGACGATATCACCGTCGCCATACCAGGCAGTGATCCAACCGATCTGCTCAACATTCTTGGCGATATCGGCGGGGTAGAAGTACTGCGTGTAATGCCGGTTGAGTAATTTACTCGACCCAATCCAAGGAACGCTCAATCGCTTTTTTCCATTGGCTGATACCGAGTTCTCGCTCATCCGAAGTTGTTCTTGGTAACCACCGTTCGGATTGCTTCCACAGTCTCTTAATTTCATCAGTGCCACTCCAGAAACCCACGGCCAAACCGGCGGCGTAGGCCGCACCTAGGGCAGTTGTCTCACTGATTTGCGGACGGATGATTTCTATCCCCATCACATCTGCCTGCAATTGCATACAGAGATTATTAGCGGTGATGCCGCCGTCGACCCTCATTTCCTTCAAGATAATTCCGCTATCTGCCGCCATCG
The DNA here is from genome assembly GCA_025355765.1 of Actinomycetes bacterium. Classification (GTDB taxonomy): domain Bacteria; phylum Actinomycetota; class Actinomycetes; order Nanopelagicales; family Nanopelagicaceae; genus QYPT01. The sequence goes on along the minus strand of JANXZB010000083.1, from coordinate 5,695 downwards.
CGACCAAGATTTCCTTCGTCTGATAACAGATCGCTTCCAACGCGGCTCGGGCTAGGTGCGCTTTGGTCGATGCTCGAGTAAGTCCCACAATTACTCCCCGTGCATCGCTGCGCCAGTAAGGCGCAAAGAGACCAGAAAATGCGGGGACGAAATAAACTCCACCGTTGTCTTCAACAGAACTTGCAAGAGCTTCCACTTCTCGTGCGGTACTTATGATCCCAAGTTGATCGCGAAGCCATTGAATGGCAGAACCTGTGACAGCGACGGATCCTTCTAGAGCAAAAACTGCCGGCGATTCGCCAAATTTGTAGAGCACAGTTGTGAGAAGTCCGTGCTCGGATTTCACTATCTCGGTGCCAGTGTTTAGCAGGGCAAAATTTCCTGTGCCGTATGTTGTTTTGGATTGGCCCTTCTCAAAGCATGCTTGTCCGACCATGGCAGCTTGTTGGTCACCTAAAATGGCGGAGATTGGTATAGCGCAGCCAAAGGGGCCATCCGGGTCTGTCATTGCATAGACCTCGGATGAGGAGCGGATAGACGGAAGCACTGATCTTGGAACGTCAAAAATGGTCAGCAGTTCTTCATCCCAATCAAGGCTCTCAAGATTCATGAGCAGTGTCCGACTTGCGTTGGTTACATCAGTAACGTGAATGCCACCGCGAATACCTCCAGATAGATTCCAGAGAAGCCATGCATCGATATTTCCAGCAAGGGTTGTCCCTGCAGCAACGCCAGATTGGATCGATGGATTGTTACGAAGGAGCCAATTGAATTTGCTTGCCGAAAAGTAGGGCGCGATAGTGAGCCCCGTTCGGCCCTGAATCTTTTCGCGTTGTGTCGGAGTAAGGCCCTCAAGGAATTTGTTGGTACGCGTGTCCTGCCAGACAATTGCGTTGCCCAACGGCTCTCCAGTCCGGATGTCCCAAAAAAGTGCTGTTTCACGCTGGTTTGTAATACCTATAGCATCAAGATCGGCACCCACTAGGTGTGCACTCTTGAGCCCTTGAACGATTACACGCTGCGTTTGTAGCCAGATTTCTGCCGCGTCATGCTCGACCCAGCCGGGTTGCGTAAGAATTTGTTGGTGTTCAAGCTGGTGTTGGCCGACCACGTTGCCGTCATGGTCGAAAATCATGAAACGGGTGCTACTGGTGCCTTGATCCAAACTGCCGATATAAGACATCAGCCACCTCCAATGGCGGATACATTACACTCCACTTAGTAGCGAAAGGAGCGGAGAGCATGATGTTTGATTCGCGGTTGGACCCTCAACAACATCGCCGTGCCCTCAATGCCCTCGCTACAGAGAAGTTTGATGTTCTTGTTATCGGCGGCGGAATCACCGGGGCTGGTGCCGCTCTCGACGCTGCCTCAAGGGGACTACGTGTTGCTCTAGTTGAACCGTATGACCTTGCCTCGGGTACTTCTAGCCGCTCCAGCAAACTCATCCACGGGGGATTGCGTTATCTCGAACAGTACGATTTCCGACTTGTGCGCGAAGCTCTCCAAGAGCGCGAAGCATTAGTGACGACGCTGGCACCCCATCTGGTTAAGCCAGTTGCATTCTTGTACCCCCTTCATGAAAAACTGAAAGACCGCACGTACGTCGGTGCCGGACTTGCGCTGTACGACGTCCTACGAGGTTTCCAACGTGCTCTGCCATGGCATAAGCATTTAAGTCAGAAGAACGTGGCGCAGGTGGCGCCCTCTTTGCGTCAAGATATCGTCACAGGTGCCATTAAGTACTTCGATGCTCAAGTAGATGATGCGCGCTACACGATGATGGTGGCTCGAACGGCGACTCGTCATGGTGCCGTGATTGCTACTGGCGTTTCTTGTGAATCCCTTATTAAAGAGGGCCAGCGTGTCATTGGAGCCGTGGTTCGAAACATGGAAACCGGCGAGCTCATTAATGTGAGCGCAGGTGTAACCGTGATGTGCGCGGGAGTATGGAGCGATGAACTCCACGAACGATTTGGATTGAAAGCAGGCTACGAGGTACGCATGAGCAAGGGTGCACATATCGTGCTTCCCGGTTCAGCCATCAACTCGGAAGCCGGCATCATTCTCAAGACTCCTGTATCTGTTCTCTTCGTCATTCCGTGGGAAGACAAATGGATCGTCGGGACAACGGACACGGAGTACGACGGGGATCGAAATGAGCCTTTGGCCAATCGAGACGATATCGATTACATAATTGCCCAAGCCAACCGAGTTCTTGAGCCACAGTTGCGATTTGAGGACATCATCGGCGTTTATGCCGGATTAAGACCCCTTGTCTCAAAGAAAGCGGATGCTTCGACGACGAAACTCTCTCGCGAACATACAGTCGATCGTCCGGCACCAGGTTTTGTCAGCATCGCAGGCGGAAAATACACGACATACCGAGTCATGGCAGAGGACGTCATTGACTTAGCGGGCAAGGAATTGCACAAGGAAATCCGCGAATCCACCACGGATCGACTTCCTATCGTGGGAGCCGACGGTTACAACGCTCTCGTTCAACAGGTGCCATTGATTTCTGCCGAAACTCATTTTTCCGAATCCACTGTGGTCCATCTCCTCAATCGTTATGGCTCGCTGATGAGCGAGATCCTGCAACTAATCGCGCAAGAACCTTCTTTATCTAAACCTCTGGGGGCCGGGCTTCCTTATCTCCGCGCCGAGATTCATTACGCCGTCAGCCACGAGGGCGCGCGATCGGTGGAGGATGTCGTTGCCCGCCGTACTCGCATTTCCTTTGAAGCCGACGAAAACGGCGCAGCATTGCTTGAAGATATTGCAGACATCATTGCCCCACTTCTGGATTGGACTCGTACTCAGCGGGCTGAATCTATTGATCACTATCGCTTGATTCTCGAGCGAGAGCGTGCAGAGGCTAGAAAATTGCTAGCCCCGGATGTGGCGGTTAGTTCTTAACCTGGTTTTTGCACGAATCCACTACCGGAGCTTTTGTAGGCGTGGGAGTCGGCTTGACCGTAGGTGTTGGTTTCACTGTCGGCGATCCAGTCGGAGTTGGGGTCGGAGTCAATGTTGGCGATCCAGTCGGAGTTGGGGTCGGCGTTGTCGTTTCAGTTCCTGTTGGAGTCGGTGTTGGTGTTTCAGTTCCCGTCGGAGTTGGAGTTGGTGTTGGAGTAGCGCCAGATGTGATCGTCAATTGAACGGGTGCAGAACTCTTCGCGTGGGTTCCTGAAACATCGCTAAAGACGACCGCCCCATTCCACGTTCCTGCGGGAAGACCTTTGATTGTCAGAGTCCAACTTCCGCTGGATGATCGGACTGCGCTCTGCAAAGGCGTTAATTTGAGGCCACCAAGCGGGTCGGGAACAAACTTCACGGTACCGGTTACCACTGGTGCACCTGATGGTCGGTTTACATCAACTTGGAGTATGACGGGCTTCTTGACGTTGGTGGCAGTAGTGGACATCACGATCGTTGTTGAAGGCTCTTGCACTGGCATTAAGTCTGCCGCCTCGGGAGTCCACGTTCCTTTGACAAGTTCCAGGAATGCTGCCGAAGTACCGCGGAATACATCCAAGTCGACCCGCGTGCCAGGAACACCATATTTTTGCGCGATGCCGCAGGAGGTGTACTGCCAGACCATCCAAAGGGAAGAGCAGTTGGATGTCGTCCACGAGTGCACAAAGCACCCGGCCGTCTTCTGTCCTGGTTGAGAAAGTGGGTCAAATGGATTGAGCGAATAGTGCGCAATCCAGAGCGGGTATTGCAGAAGATCTGAACTCCGTGTCATGGCATTTTCAAGAAACTGCGGATATGAATAAATAATGGGTGCGCGCCCCGTCTTTGCCTCGACGGCTGCCAGCCAGGTACTTGCCCACAGTGTTACCGCATTGCGTGCGGCGTATTTGCTGCACGAGCCGCTAGTCGAGACTCTGACACAATTGTTCTCAAGATCTAGCGCGTAGGAAAGATCGCGATTTGTATATCCACCCAAACTTGCCAATCTCCAGATTGCCTTCTGTGCCTGCGCTTGGGCATCTTGAATGATGATCGAATTATCTGTTGTGTCAGGCAATGTGGCGTAGTAGTAGAAACCCGTGTAGATGCCGGCAGATTGAGCTGAATTGTGGTCCATCACGAGATATTTCAAAGCCTGCGCATCGGAGGTATCGCGCGTGTCAGATGCTTTAATCATGACAAAGCGAATGCCCGCCTTGTACATCTTCACAAAATCAATCGTTGCGTTTCCAGGATGCTGCCATTTGCTGATGTCCATCCCATGGATTCGTCCACCTGGCCCTGATTCACTGATGAGCGCGGTTGGGTCGGCACTGTTCATCTCTGGCGTCTGTTTAATCTTCACAGAGCGAGCGCTTGAGTAGACGTGCGTAGTTCCAACTGATGCAACCGCTCGATATTTCACGGTTGCATTCGGGGCGGTTGCTACTGCTTCGACTTTCCACGTTCCTGAAGATGTGGTGGAAGCTGATAGGGAGGTGCCATGCCATTTCTTATTGGTCTCTACCTCAATGGCCACTTTTTGAGCCTTTTTCGCGGGTTTTATCTGCCCGAAAAGCGTGACGATTGGTTCGACAGAACTAGGTGTCTGTCGAACAGTCAGGGAGAGGCTGTATGAGGCACTTAAAGCAGGCGCAAGATTTGTGTTTGCCAGTGCGACGATAACGCAGAGGAGTAGGGGGACGCCTCGAAATTTCATGGTCAGCCGACCACTTTCAAATCAGTTCCAACGACCGCGTTGATGGCTCTTTCGAGGGCGGCTTTGTGGTGATCACGGATGTCTTTGTAATCTAGATTTCCCGAGAATTTCTGACTGTCCGAGAAGTCCAGATGCAAGACTGATCCATCTAACTTAGCCAGGCGTGCATCGAAGTATGCGATCCACGCCATACGGTCTTGGCGCTCGAGGTAATCGAGGACATCACTCCATTGTGAACGCAAGACTGCTAGATCCATGTTCATGACGATACCCGACCAAACTTAAGATCGGCGAGTTGACGAGCGTGAGCCTAGTGTCGAGGCGCGCCGATCCATTTGTTGTACTCGATAGTCATCAAAACCCGGAGATTATGGCTGCGATCAGGGGTAATACCCAGATGACCGGCAATGCGCGCCACGATCTGCTCTACGGACTTCTCGCTTACATATCTAAGCCGACCGATCTCCCCGTTGCTCATTCCGGTTGCTACCAATCGAAGCGTCTCAGCCTGAACGTCGGTAAGTTGGTTTACCGTCGTAATGAAGGACTTCTCGTGACGTGAGGCAAACCGGTTCACCCATTGCCGCTCTTCATTGCACTGGAGTGCGAGTATCGAATCTGGGATTGAGTCACATAATGCATTTAGATCAGAGAGCGTCCGCTTGAGAACAATCTGCGCGCCCTGTGGGATGTCATCCTCTCGGAGCCCGATAAGCCTCATATCTGGGCAGGCCGATGTGATAACCAGGCCGAGACTGGCGACGGTTCTTCGCATACTTTGGGCGATAGAAATACCTCGGTGGCTATCGAATTGCGCATCTATTACGACTACTTCAGGCAGTAGGGTCTTAAAAAGATTCTCAGCTGCCACAGATGTGTTTGCCTCGCCAACAATGTTGACTCCTCGAAGACGCATTGCCTCAGCCAGGGTAATGAGCTCGAATGCGTCGTCATTAACGAGTAGCACTCTTGGTGGCATGGTCAAAAGTAACCCGTTACTCGGGTTAATTGTGGTGC
>JANXZB010000100.1 GCA_025355765.1 Actinomycetes bacterium | reverse complement strand
GGCATGAAGGACGGGGACTGGGTCAAACCGCAGATCGGGATCGTTTCCTCGTGGAATGAGATTACGCCCTGCAATTTGTCACTTGACCGTCTGGCCAAAGCATCGCGCCAGGGAGTCATCGACGCGGGCGGATTCCCTATGCAGTTCGGAACCATCTCGGTATCTGATGGAATCTCCATGGGCCATGAGGGGATGCATTTCTCGCTAGTTTCGCGCGAGGTAATTGCCGACTCCGTCGAAACGGTGATGCAGGCAGAGCGCCTCGACGGAATGGTGACATTCGCGGGCTGCGACAAGTCATTGCCGGGAATGATGATGGCGGCCGCGCGCATCGATGTTGCCAGCGTTTTCGTTTATGCCGGGTCCACATTGCCAGGACAAGTTGACGGCAAAGACGTCACGATCATTGACGCATTCGAGGCCGTGGGAGCATGCGCTCGCGGGCTCATTACTAAAGAGAAGCTTGATGAAATTGAACGCGCAATCTGCCCCGGCGAAGGTGCCTGCGGAGGCATGTACACCGCCAACACAATGGCGACAGTGGGGGAGGCAATCGGTCTTTCACTTCCCGGCTCTGCTGCGCCACCTGCTGTTGATCGCCGCCGCGACGCATACTCTGTAAAAGCCGGTGCTGCCGTTGTCGAATTGATCCGCCAAGGCATCACAACGCGCGACATTCTCACCAAACCAGCATTTGAAAACGCGATCACCGCGGTTATGGCGTTAGGCGGTTCGACAAACGCGGTTCTGCACTTGCTGGCAATCGCACATGAAGCTGATGTCGATCTCGAACTCGAAGATTTCCACCGCATTGGGTCGAAGGTCCCGCTTCTTGGTGATCTCAAGCCATTTGGCCGTTTTGTCATGAGCGACATGGACAAAGTTGGCGGCGTACCGGTTGTCCTCAAAGCATTGCTGGACGCTGGTTTATTACATGGTGACGTTCTGACAGTGACTGGCAAGACGATGGCAGAGAACCTGGCTGAGATCGCACCACCTGATCCAGACGGTGCGATCTTGCGTGCGATCTCTAACCCACTCTCCCTTGGTGGAGGGCTCACTGTTCTGAAAGGTTCACTCGCACCGGAAGGTGCGGTTACAAAAACTGCCGGCGTTGATGTCGATCTCTTTGAAGGTCCTGCCAAGGTTTTCGAGCGCGAACAACAAGCAATGGACGCACTGGAAAACGGGTCAATTCAAGCCGGCGATGTTGTCGTCATCAGGTATGAAGGTCCTAAGGGCGGGCCCGGAATGCGTGAAATGTTGATGATCACCGCTGCGATCAAGGGTGCAGGTCTTGGTAAATCTGTGCTGCTCTTAACCGATGGTCGTTTCTCGGGCGGAACAACTGGTCTGTGTGTCGGCCATGTTGCACCAGAGGCATCTCTAGGTGGTCCGATTGCATTCGTGCAAAACGGTGATCGCGTTCGCATCAACACGGTCGACCGAACTCTTGATCTTCTCGTTGACGAAGCGGAACTGGCAAAGAGGCGAGAGACCTTCACTCCGGTTCCACACAAATACACTCGAGGTGTTCTAGCCAAGTATGCAAAGTTGGTTGGGTCAGCTAGCAAAGGCGCTGTCTGCGACTAAAATCACTTCTCACATTGTGAGACACCAATCTCAAAAGGTTGACGGTGCCTCACGCGCACACGAGAATATGCGCGTGAGAACATCAGTAGTGATTGAAAAGCGCGCGATCTAGCACAATCAGATCCCGCGCTACCCTCAGTTATCACTGAGGGTTTTTGCATTTAAAGGGGCGAAATTCCCATTGAATTTCGCCATGGAAAATGGTCATAGGAAGGAGTGGAAGATGGGCAAAGAAATGACTGGGGCGTCCAGCCTCGTGAAGTCGTTAGAGGCTGCCGGCGTAGATGTCATGTTTGGAATTCCGGGCGGCGCCATTCTTCCCGCCTATGACCCGATCTTTGACTCCTCGATTCGCCATATTCTGGTGCGCCATGAACAGGGCGCGGGCCACGCCGCAGAGGGATATGCGCAGGCAACAGGGCGCGTAGGCGTTTGTATCGTGACTTCCGGACCAGGTGCGACCAACTTGGTCACGTCATTGGCGAATGCGCAGATGGACTCTGTGCCGATGGTTGCCATCACTGGCCAGGTTCCATCGGCTGCCATTGGCACCGATGCCTTCCAAGAGGCAGATATCCGCGGCATCACGATGCCGATTACAAAACACAATTACTTGATCACCGATCCAGCCGAGATCCCACGTGCAATCGCTGAGGCATTCCACATTGCAAGTACGGGCCGGCCAGGTCCAGTCCTCGTTGATATCGCCAAAGACGCACTTCAAAAGATGACGACATTCAAGTACCCGTCCAAATTACATTTGGCCGGCTACAAGCCGCAGGTCGAACCAGAAGGTGAAGCCATCCGCGATGCAGCAGCCTTGATTGCTCAGTCAGAAAAACCGGTCATTTACGTTGGCGGCGGCGTCATCAAAGCCAATGCGAGCAGAGAACTGATGCGCTTTGCCGAACTTACTGGCGCTCCCGTTGTCACGACGTTGATGGCGCGCGGTGCTTTCCCAGACAGTCACCACCTGCACCTGGGCATGCCAGGCATGCATGGAACGGTTGCCGCTGTAACCGCGCTGCAGAAGGCGGATCTACTTATTACGCTCGGCGCTCGCTTTGATGATCGAGTAACGGGAAAGCTTTCCTCATTCGCTGTACATGCCAAAGTGATCCATGCAGATATCGATCCGGCAGAAATTGGCAAGAACCGTTATGCGGATGTCGCCGTCATCGGCGATCTCTTGCACACGATCAAGGCGCTGATCCCTGCGCTCCAGAAAGTATTCAAAGAATCCAAACCAGATCTCACGGCTTGGTGGAGGCAGATGTCCTCCCTTCGTGAGACGTATCCATTGGGTTACACCACACCAGAAGATGGCTCACTTTCTCCTCAATTCGTCATCGAACGAATTGGCGCAATCTCTGGCCCGGATTCGATCTATGTTGCCGGAGTTGGACAGCACCAGATGTGGGCTTCGCAGTTTGTGAAGTATGAAAAGCCTCGTACTTGGTTGAACTCAGGCGGACTTGGAACCATGGGATACGCAGTACCTGCAGCGATGGGTGCAAAAGTTGGAATGCCTGACACGACAGTCTGGGCTATTGATGGCGATGGTTGCTTTCAGATGACAAACCAAGAGTTGGTTACCTGCGCCCTCAACAACATTCCGATCAAGGTCGCGATTATTAACAACGAAAGTCTTGGCATGGTTCGCCAGTGGCAGACCATGTTCTACGAGGGCAGGTATTCCAATACCTCCTTGCAATCCAAGTTCATCCCAGACTTTGTTAAGTTGGCGGACGCGATGGGTTGCGCGGGCCTTCGTTGCGAGCGTCCTGAAGATGTTGACGCCGTTATCAAAGAAGCAATGTCGATCAACAACCAACCCGTGGTCGTCGACTTTAGGGTTTTCAAAGATGCGATGGTCTGGCCGATGGTGGCAGCTGGCGCATCCAATGACGAAATCATGATCGCTCGGGGACTAGCCCCCGACTGGGATTCACAGGAGTTGTGATGAGTAAACATACGATCGCAGTTCTGGTTGAAAACAGCCCCGGTGTTCTTGCACGCGTCGCCTCGCTTTTCTCGCGTCGTGCCTACAACATCGATTCACTGGCGGTTGGGCCTACGGAGAATCCTGACCTGTCGCGAATGACAATCGTCATCAATGTAGAAGGCCATGTACTTGATCAAGTTATGGCACAGGTTTACAAACTCGTAAACGTCATTGCAGTTTCGGAGATGCCCACTGATTCGACCGTGCATCGAGAATTGTTGCTCGTGAAAGTGGCGGCAGCGAAGATGGATGAGATTCTGGCGATAGTGGCTCGCTACGAGGCCAAGGTCGTGGATGAGGACGATGAAGTGATGACAATCGAGTGCACCGCTGAGAGCGTTCATATTGAGGCTCTACTCAAAGCATTGACGCCTTATGGGATCAAGGAATTGGTCCAGTCGGGACTGGTAGCACTCGAGCGTGGTACGGCCGCACTTTCAGACCGTACGCTTAGCGCACAGGGAATTTCGACGCTTCACGAGATCAGCACCCAAGCTGATTATCAGAATTAAGAAAACCAAAGAATAAGAAAAGGGAGAACACCGTGGCAACGATGTATCACGACGAAGACGCAGACCTGTCCATAATCCAAGGTCGAAAGGTCGCCGTCATCGGTTATGGCTCGCAGGGCCATGCTCACGCGCTAAACCTTCGCGACAGCGGAGTTGATGTTCGCGTCGGGCTTGCCGATGGTTCCAAATCGCGCGAGAAAGCAGAGGCCGAGGGCCTTCGCGTGGTCTCCGTCGCCGAGGCAGTTAAAGAAGCCACCGTCATCATGATTCTTGCGCCAGACCCAGTGCAGCGCCACATCTATACAGAATCAATCCTGCCAAACCTCAAAGATGGCGACGCCATCTTCTTCGGTCACGGCTTCAACATTCGCTATGGCTACATCAAGCCATCTGCCAGCGTGGATGTCTGCATGGTTGCTCCGAAGGGACCTGGACACCTTGTACGCCGCGAATTCTCTGCCGGCCGTGGAGTTCCCGTCATCGTTGCAGTAGAACAGGATGCAACAGGCAACGCTTGGCCATTGACCCTTTCTTACGCAAAGGCAATCGGCGGACTTCGTGCCGGCGGCATTCTCACCACCTTCACCGAGGAGACTGAGACCGATCTATTCGGTGAGCAGTCAGTTCTGTGCGGCGGCGCATCGCAATTGGTGATGTACGGGTTTGAGACTCTCGTTGAGGCGGGCTACCAGCCTGAAGTTGCCTACTTCGAGTGCTTGCATGAACTCAAACTCATTGTTGATTTGATGTACGAAGGCGGAATCGCCAAACAGCGCTGGTCGGTATCTGACACTGCAGAATATGGTGATTATGTTTCAGGCCCGCGCGTTATTGATCCACATGTTAAAGAGAACATGAAGGCTGTTCTGGCAGACATTCAAAGTGGAGCCTTTGCCAAACGCTTCATCGATGATCAAGATGCCGGTGCTCCAGAATTCAAAGCGCTTCGCGCCAAGGGTGCAGCGCATCCAATCGAGGCTGTCGGACGCGAACTTCGCAAGATGATGTCTTGGGTCAAGAACGCAAAGGACGATTACACAGAGGGCAGTGCTGCACGTGGCTAAACCCGTCGTACTGATCGCTGAAGAGTTAAGCCCAGCAACACTCGATGCGCTGGGGCCAGATTTCGAGGTGCGCCATTGCGATGGAGCAAATCGCGCTGAACTTCTGGAGACACTAGGAAAAGGCGTGGATGCTGTACTTATCCGTTCTGCAACCAAGATGGATGCTGAAGCAATTGGCGCAGCGAAGGGCCTGAAAGTAATTGCCCGTGCTGGAGTCGGCTTAGATAACGTCGAGATCCCTGCCGCAACCGCAGCAGGTGTCATGGTCGTCAATGCACCGACATCCAACATCGTCAGTGCTGCAGAACTTGCCATCGCCCTTCTTCTGGCATCTGCGCGTCACATATCTCCTGCGCACGCGGCTCTGCGAGTGGGTAAGTGGGCACGTTCGAAGTACACGGGCGTTGAATTGTTCGAAAAAACTTTGGGCATTGTGGGCTTTGGTCGCATCGGTCAACTTGTTGCTGCCCGCATGCAGGCATTCGGTATGAAGGTCGTTGCCTACGATCCATACTTGCAGCCAGCTCGTGCGGCGCAGTTGGGCGTGCGCCTGGTTGATCTAGATGAATTATTGGGAATCAGTGATTTCATCACAATTCACCTTCCAAAAACCAAAGAGACAGCAAACCTCATCGGCGTAGAGGCGCTGAAGAAGGTCAAGCCAACGGTGCGCATTATCAATGCGGCCCGTGGCGGAGTACTAGATGAGTTGGCGCTCTTCAATGCGATTACCGAAGGTCGAGTTGGCGGCGCCGGTTTAGATGTTTTCTCCACCGAGCCATGCACTGACTCACCTCTCTTCGGCCTGGATCAGGTCGTTGCAACACCGCACCTTGGTGCATCAACTGATGAAGCACAGGAGCGCGCTGGAATTGCGGTTGCTGTCTCAGTTCGTAAAGCACTTGCCGGCGAACTCGTTCCGGACGCGGTAAACGTCAAGGGCGGAATCATCCATGAAGATGTTCGTCCCGCATTATCTCTAGTTGAGAAACTTGCAGGTGTGCTAATTGGTTTGGCCGGAGAAGTTCCCGTCCACATCGAGGTAGCTGTCCATGGCGAGATTGCAGCTCACGACTGCTCCGTTCTTGCAATCAGCGCCCTTAAGGGAGCCCTTCTTGGTCTTGGCGCAGAGGATGTCACTTATGTAAATGCACCGGGACTTGCTCAAGAGCGAGGACTTGGAACAACCGTGACCACCGATGAAGTCTCGCCAGAGCACCGAAATATCGTTACGTTGAACGCAGCGCTATCACGTGGAACTCAGATCACCGTCAGCGGAACTTTGATGGGAATTCGTCAGGTGCAGAAGATTGTGGCGATTGATTCGTACGATTTAGACGTCGTGCCATCGGAGAATATGATCTTCATGCGCTACGCCGATCGACCAGGTGTCGTCGGAACCGTGGGAAACATTCTCGGAGAATCTTCCATCAACATTGGTGGCATGCAGGTCGCGCGTAATCACGAAGGCGGAGAGGCACTTATGGCCATCACCGTCGATTCGCCGGTTGTGCCCGCTGTCCTTGAATCCCTTGCCAAAGAGACAGGTGCAAATCTTGTCCGTTCTGTAACGTTAGGTGCCTGACGAGATGACAAAGAAGACATTTAATCTTGCAGTCATTCCTGGAGATGGAATCGGTATAGAAGTTGTTGCTGAAGGCTTAAAAGTTCTGGACGTGGTTAGCGCTAAGTATGAGGTGAATTTTTCAAAGACTTCCTACGATCTCGGTGCAACCTATTGGCATCGCACTGGGGAAGTTCTTCCAGATTCTGTCGTTGTCGAGCTCGCAAAGAGCGATGTCATCTTGCTTGGCGCTGTTGGCCATCCAAGTGTGCCAAGTGGAGTCCTAGAGCGCGGATTGCTTCTTAAATTGCGCTTTGCCTTTGATCAGTACGTCAATTTGCGGCCGGCGCGTCTGTATCCAGGTGTCACCTCGCCATTGGCTGGGGTGGAGTCGCTTGATTTCATTGTTGTGCGCGAAGGAACCGAAGGTCCTTACGTGGGCGCAGGTGGAGTGCTGGCAAAAGGCACCGATGTCGAAATCGCAACTGAGGAGAGTTTGAATACTCGCCGCGGTGCCGAGCGCGTCATCCGTGATGCTTTTGCTCGGGCAATGGATCGGCCGCGAAAGAAAGTCACTTTGGTCCATAAGAACAATGTGCTTACCCACTCTGGCGGACTGTGGACACGAACATTCAATGAAGTTGCTCAGGAATTCCCCGAAATCTCGACGGACTATCTACATGTCGATGCAGCGGCTATGTTCTTCATTACTCACCCTGATCGTTTCGATGTAGTAGTTACCGACAATCTCTTCGGAGACATTCTGACCGATATTGCAGCGGCAATTTGCGGTGGCATCGGACTTGCCGCATCTGGCAACATCAACCCAACTGGAAAATTCCCATCAATGTTCGAGCCTGTTCATGGTTCTGCCCCTGACATCGCCGGCAAGAATTTGGCCGATCCAACTGCCACCGTGATGTCGGTCGCAATGATGCTCAGCCATCTTGGTTTGAACGACGCGGCCGCCGATGTTGAAAGAGTTGTGGCACAAGATTTACTCACACGTGGCACAATCAAGCGAAGCACAAGCGAAATCGGAAGTGCACTAGCAACGGCTCTGAAGGGATAGAACCATGACTGTCAAAATCACGCCCTCAACGCACACTGTATCTGAGGCGGATCGCGCCGAGAAGGTGGCGAAGCCAGGTTTTGGCAAGTACTACACAGATCACATGGTCGTCGCCGAATGGACAGAGGAAGACGGCTGGGGTCAAGCGGAGTTGAAGCCCTACGGGCCAATCTCCTTGGATCCTGCCGCGATGGTCTTCCACTACGGGCAAGAAATCTTTGAAGGCTTAAAGGCGTACCGCCAACCTGATGGCAGCATCTCGCTCTTTCGGCCAGAGGCAAATGCCCTTCGTTTTCAGCGAAGTGCCGCCCGATTGGCATTGCCTGAGTTGCCGATGCAGACTTTTCTTGAGAGCTTAGATGCACTTGTAACGCAAGACGCGGGGTGGGTACCAAGCAATATTGGAGAGTCTTTGTACCTGCGGCCATTTATGTTCGCTACCGAGGTTGGATTAGGTGTGCGTCCCACCAATCGCGCGATGTACATGTTGATCGCAACGCCAGCAGCTGCATATTTCAATTCGGATAATGCAGTCACGGTGTGGATTTCAATGGAATACGTACGCGCAGTTCCTGGCGGAACTGGCGAAGCAAAATGCGGAGGCAACTACGCAGCATCTCTCATTGCGCAGAAGGAGGCCGCGAAAGAGGGCTGCGACCAAGTTGTGTGGATTGATGCCAAAGAGCGCAAATGGGTCGAAGAAATGGGCGGCATGAACCTTTACTTTGTTAAGGGTAAAGGCGCCGACGCAACCATCGTGACCCCAAAATTGACGGGGGCTCTCCTTGCGGGGATCACGCGCGATTCGATTCTCACACTTGCAAAGGATCTTGGCTACAAATCCGAAGAGGTCATGATCAGCATTGATGAATGGCGCGATGGTGTTGCCAGTGGCGAGATCACCGAGATCTTTGCATGCGGAACCGCGGCTGTCGTCACCCCCGTTGGCAGAGCGAAAAGCATCAAGGGGACATGGGTCACCGGCGATGGCACCCCAGGCCCAATCACCAAACAGATTCGCGAGGGCCTTCTGGGAATACAGCACGGCACCATTGCCGATAAGCACCATTGGATGCGAAAAGTTCTGTAATGGTCTCCGATGCCTTTCATATCTACGACACCACCCTGCGCGATGGAGCACAGCAGGAGGGTTTAAACCTCTCTGTCCATGACAAGTTGGCAATTGCTCGCCACTTGGATGACTTAGGTGTCGGATTTATTGAGGGTGGTTGGCCCGGGGCAAATCCAAAAGACACTGAATTCTTCGAGCGCGCCAAGACTGAACTGAAATTAAAAAATGCCACTTTTGTGGCCTTCGGTGCGACTCGTCGCCCAAACGTAAACGCGGCAGATGATGTCTTGTTGAGCGCGCTAAGAAATTCTGGTGCACCCGCCGTGACTCTCGTTGCTAAAGCTTATGACCGTCACGTTGACCTGGCTCTGCGTACAACACTTGAAGAGAACTTGGCGATGATCGAGGATTCAATCAAACACCTTCGTGGTGAGGGCCAGCGAGTATTCCTTGATGCCGAACACTTCTTTGACGGATACAGATCTAACCGCGCGTACGCCCTCGAAGTTGTACGTGTGGCTGCCGAGGCCGGTGCAGATGTTATTGCTCTCTGCGACACCAACGGTGGAATGCTTCCTGATGAACTCGCAGATGTTGTTCATGACATCTTACAGAACACATCAGCGCGTCTGGGAATCCATTGCCACAACGACACTGGTTGCGCAGTTGCCAATTCGATGGCTGCAGTTGCAGCGGGTGCGACGCATGTTCAAGGGACCTTGAACGGCTACGGCGAGCGCACAGGCAATGCAGATCTCGTGACAATTATTGCCAACCTCCAATTGAAAAAAGGCCAGCAAGTGCTCCCTCAAGGCGCATTGCAAGAGGCCTTTAGAATTTCTCACGCCGTAGCCGAAGTCACCAATGTTGCACCGAGTGCTCGCCAACCCTATGTCGGAGTATCCGCCTTCGCTCATAAGGCCGGCTTGCACGCAAGTGCGATCAAGGTCGACCCCTCGTTGTACCAACATGAAGACCCAGCATCCGTTGGAAATGACATGCGCATGCTCGTCTCTGAAATGGCCGGCCGTGCTTCTATTGAATTGAAGTCACAAGAACTCGGAATCGACCTTAGGGGAGATCGAAAACTCATCGGTCGAGTAGTGGAGCGGGTCAAGGAAATGGAAGCACTTGGATTCACTTTTGAAGCCGCTGACGCCTCCTTTGAATTACTCCTACGTGAGGAGGCAACCGGCGTACGCCCAAGTTTCTTCTCGATTGATCATTGGTTGACAACCGTTGAGAGGTCGGCCAATCAGAAGATCGTGACCAAGGCAGAAATAACTCTGACCGCCCAAGGGGAGAAGATCTCCTGCTTTGGTGAAGGAAACGGCCCTGTTAACGCATTTGATAAAGCCCTACGCTCTGGGTTGCTCCGCTTC
>JANXZB010000054.1 GCA_025355765.1 Actinomycetes bacterium | reverse complement strand
GATTTGAAATTCGCCAATTCATCGATATTTCCGGTTGCCATTGCCTCGGCGGCCCATTGATCAAAGTCGCTTGACCACGTCGGTGCATCAGCGTTGATGCTCCAGTTGCGCAAGTATGGAAGACCGTGGGTCATGAAACCGGAGCCGATTATGAGAATGCCTTCATCACGAAGAGGCTGGAGGCGCTTTCCCAATTCCATGAGCAGATATGGGTTTGACGTCGGCATGGACATTTGCAGTACAGGAATGTCCGCATCCGGATACATGATCTTCAACGGCACCCAAGCACCATGGTCAAGGCCGCGATTGCTCTGATGGATGGGTTCATTCGCCGGCATCAATGCGGCGACTTTTTGGGCCAACGCAGTTGCCTCAGGGGAGTTGTAAGTCATCTCGTAGTACTTCTGATCAAAGCCGTAGAAGTCATAAACCAGTGGGGCATTGGCCTGGACATTGCTCAAGGTGATGGGCGCTGACTCCCAGTGGGCTGAGACAATGAGGATTGCCTTGGGGCGGGGCAGGTCTTTGGCGACCTGGATCAATTCTCCAGACCAAGTCGGGTCGTCCAAGAGCATCGGGGCGCCATGGCCAATGTAGAGGGCGGGCATCTTCGTTTCCATATGTGGATCATAGCAGATGTAGTTGAAAGTTCAACTATCTTGCGAGGGTTAGTCAGCAGACTTGGGTAAAGTGATCCTCGTGAGTGAGCTGTCAGATCAGATCCGATTGGCCTTAGATGCCGCAGTTGAGGCCATCGGTGGATCTCCTCGTGAGGGTCAGATCGAGATGGCAGAAGCTGTCGGCAACGCTCTTTCTGACCGACATCACCTGATGGTCCAGGCGGGCACGGGCACCGGAAAATCGCTGGCCTACTTGGTCCCGGCATTGGTCCATGGCAAGAAAGTTTTGGTCGCCACCGCGACTTTGGCTCTGCAGCGCCAGCTGGTCGAGCGGGATCTGCCAAGAATTGTGCCAGCGTTATCGAAGGTGCTCAAACGAGAGATCACCTTCGGAATCTACAAAGGCGTAGGCAACTACGTCTGCTTGCAGAAGATGAACAGCGAAGGTGGCGACCCAGATGGCGAGGCTGTACTAGAAAGCAGCAGTCTGGAAAAAGATGCCAAGCGTTTACACGATTGGGCAAGAAAGCCCGGCGTATCAGGGGACCGCGATGACGCACCTGATGTCGATCGACGAGTGTGGATGGCCAATTCGTTATCTGGTCGCGAATGCGTCGGCCCCGATAAATGTGATTACGGCATGCAATGTTTTGCCGCGATCGCAAAGGGGAAAGCCCAGAGCGCCGATGTTGTCGTCACCAACCACACGCTTCTGGCGATTGAGATTGTGGATTCGCATCCGATTCTGCCCGAACGCGATGCGGTGATCTTGGACGAGGCCCACGAGTTCATGGATCGCACGACGCAAGCCGTCACCGAGGAACTCACAGGTCCGCGCGTCTCGCGCGCTGCCGGGATGGCCAAAAAATACATGCCGGGCAAGCTTTCTGATGCTTTTATCAAGGCCGCCTCCACCTTCAACGATGCGATGGATGATTACGGCCAGCGGGTGAAGTATGAAACCAACATGCAAGGCCGCCTCACGGAATTGCCTTCAGAGTTGGAGGCGCCGATTCGCAAGGTGCGCGAGAGCGCCCAAGAGGTAATGCGGTCGATCAGTGCCGATGACGAAATTATCGACTCCGATGCGATAGCAGAGCGGGCCCGCGTCAAAGGTGCCGTGAATGAGATCTCTGTGACAACTGCCAAGATCTTGAAAATGGGCAAGGGACAGGTGCTCTGGTACGAGCCGACATTCTCGACATTGCATCTTGCCCCATTGACTGTTTCATCAGTTCTTCGTAACAACTTGCTGACAAAGACGCCGGTGATTGCAACTTCGGCCACTCTCACGGTTGGCAAAGGCTTTGATGCGATGGCAAGAAATATCGGCTTTGTCGTTGATGACGATGTGGATGTTGAAGTCGAAGATGGCGATGTAGATCCGAGCAATGTGCAGATGCTCGATGTCGGCTCGCCCTTTGATTTCGCCAACCAGGGCATGCTCTATCTGCCAAAGCATCTTCCCGAACCAGG
>JANXZB010000026.1 GCA_025355765.1 Actinomycetes bacterium | reverse complement strand
ACTTGGCTGGCGCACAGTGGTGATGCCAGGGCTGACGATGTCGGCCCATGGAAGATCATCGAAACCGACCAGGCTTACGTCATCGGGGATAGAAATCTTGAACTCCATCAATGCGTGCAACGCGCCAGTTGTCATTCTGTTATTAGTTACAAAAATCGCATCCGGTGGATCTTCCATCTCAAGGAGCATCCCCACCGCGTGATATCCGCCCTCATCCTTGAAGTCCGCGTAGATCTGCAGGTCTTGGTCCGCTGCTAGCCCTGCCGCCTCCAGAGCCTCCACATAACCCGCGAGCCGATCGCGCGCCGTGCTGGCGTGACGAGGGCCGGTAATACATGCAACCCGGCGAGCGCCAGATGAAAGCAAATGCTGCGTCGCAATTCTTGAGCCGAGTTTGTTATAGATCTGCACGCCATCGGTGGCAATCGGAAGTTCGCGGTCGATGGTAAGGATATTGATGCCGCGCTCAGTCAATGGCGAGACATCGGTGGACTCGTAGGCAGCAGGGCTGATGATCACGCCAGAGACATTCTGTGAGGAGAGCATCGAAATGTAATCAGTCTCTTTCTGAAGGTCGCCATCGGCGTTGCATAGCATGACCGAATATCCAGCCCGGCTTGCTACGTCTTCTACCCCGCGACAAACGGATGTGAAAAACGGGTTTTCAATATCGGAGATGATGAGGGCAAGAACCGGAGTTGATTGCGTGCGCAATCCGCGCGCGGTGAGATTGGGCTTGTATCGAAGTCGTTCCACGGCAGCCATGACACGCTGAACAAGTGCCGGATCTACATCGGCAGACTTGTTGAGCACGCGCGAAACCGTCGCAGTGGAAACACCCGCTGCTTCGGCAACATCCTTCATGACTACCAAGTTCGATTCTCTCCTTTCGAGTATCTGTGTATTTTGCCCTAGATATCCTGTAAAACTTACGTTTTTGAGTAGCGTCGGGCAACCGTTGAAAGCGCCACTGCCGCCACGAGGATTCCGCCCTTGAAGATGTACTGCCAGAACACTGGCGTACCTAATTGGCTCAGGCCGTTAAAACCGACATTGACGATAAGAACTCCGATCAGTGTCCCAACTATATGGAACTCGCCATCGCGCAAGGTCGCCGATCCGAGGAAAACAGCCGCAAATGAGTCCATCAAATAACTATCGGCCGCGGCCGCTGTTCCGCTGCCAAGCAACGAGGACAACATGATGCCGGTGATCGCAGCCATGAGCCCTGCGATCATGAAGGTGATGATCTTGGTGCGATCGGTGCGAATACCCGCCAAACGCGCGGCGTGCAGGTTTCCACCCACTGCCTGAATTCGCTGACCAAGCGGGGTCCTATTCAAGATCACCCAGAGCAGGAACAAGATGATGCCCATCAACCAGATGGGGTTGGCCAGTCCGAATGTCTTGCCCAGTGCTATTTGGAAGAATGATTCAGGTACTTGAACAATGGGGGAACCTGAGGTGTAGCCGTAACTCATTCCGACTACAACGGTTCCAACACCTAAAGTAGCAACCACGGCGTTCACGCGAGCCTTAGTAACTACCAGGCCGTTGATGACTCCCACAGCGATGCCAACCACCAATGTGACCAAGATGGCGATCAACATCGGCAGACCTTGCTTGGCCATCAAGCCGGTGACAAGGACTCCGGCAAGGCTTGCCACATAACCAACGCTCAAGTCGAATTCGCCAACAACTAGCACCACCGTGAGCCCCGATGCGATGATCGCAGTCAGTGAAGACTGATTGAGAATGTTGATCAAGTTATCCGAATTGAGGAACCCGTTATTAGGAACGGCCAAACTGAAGATGATCAGCATCAACCCCATTGCCATGAGGGTGCCGTACTTGGAGACGATGACCAGGACCGCCTTGCCCTTGGTCATGTTGGCATAGCGACTAGTTCGTTTACCGCCCGCCTTTGGAGATATTTCCGTGGTGGTCATAACTAGTCTTCCTTTCGATTGAAGCTCATAGAGACAATGTTTTCCAACGTGATTGCCGCGCCAGTTAGCTCTTCGCTCACTTTTCCTTCATTCATCACGACGACCCGATCGCACAGATCAACAAGTTCTTCACTATCGGATGAAATGGCGACAACCGCCGTTCCGTTAGCAGCAAGCTCGCGGATGACGCGATGAATCTCTGCGCGCGCTCCCACATCGACGCCTCGAGATGGCTCATCCAGGATCAACAACTTTGGCCTCTGCGCCAACCAACGGGCGATGACCACTTTCTGTTGGTTGCCACCCGATAGGGACCCGATCAACATCTTCATATCCTTGGTATTGACCCCGACCTCTTGCGTCGATTTCAGCGCCCGCGCATTGCCCGCCCCGATCTTCAACAGAGGCAACCAGTGCGAGACCACCGTGTCACGCAGAGAGGAAATATTGACGTTAAAGGCGATGGATCGGTCGAGGAAGACGCCTTGCGAGCGTCGCTCCTCAGGGACCAATCCTATGCCGGCGTTTGCGCCATCGGCGGCAGAATGAAATTTGGTCTTCTCACCGTCTAGATAAACCTCACCAGACGTTGCCTTGGAATCGCCGTAAATAATTCGCGCAAGCTCGGTCCGCCCCGAACCCACAAGGCCGGCCAGACCGAGAACTTCGCCCTCATGTACTTGCAACGAGACATTCCTCAAGAGTTTTTTGTCGCTGACATTGCGTACGTCCAGCACTACTCGCCCGTGCACATGAGACTCGTCTTTTTCCAGTCTTTCCACATCGGCGCCAACGATTGCACGGACAAGGGAGGGCTTGGTGATGTTCTCACGTTTGGCATTCATGACCGCTGCGCCATCTCTGAAAACCGTGATGTCATCACAGAGATCGACAACTTCGTCTAAACGGTGGGAAACATAAATTACTGCCACGTTCTCATCGCGCAGATCCCGCACGACCTTATGGACGCGTGATGCCTCCACCGCTGATAAAGAGGCAGTTGGTTCGTCCATCGCGATCATCACCGCATCGCGCATCAAGGCCCGGCCAATTAGTACCAGCCATTGTTCGGCGGTACTCAGGTCATCGGTGCGCGCGTTCAAAGAAAAATGCATTCCTAGCCGCTCGTGTACTTGTTCTGCTCGCTTGCGCATCGAGCGCCAATCGATCAATCCAAAATGCGTGTCCGGGTCAATGCCCATAGCCATATTGCGCAGCACATCAAAGCCGGGGACCAGACTGACTTCTTGGTGAATAAAGGCCAGTCCCAAATTTGTCGCAGAGTGCGGGTCGGGAATCTTCACGACCTTGTTGTCAATCACAATTTCACCTGAGTCCGGCTCGATTACACCGGCCAGGGCTTTAATCAATGTGGATTTGCCAGCACCGTTGGCGCCGACCAGGCCGTGGACAGCGCCGCGGCGAACGTTGAGTGAGACATCCTTCAACGCATATACGCCGCCAAACTGTTTTGCGAGATCTCGCACCTCAAGCCAATGTCCATGACTTGAGGTGCCAGACCCCCCTACAGGGAGATCACGTGCAATAAATTCACTCGAAACTTTTCCCACGTGATCTCCTCCCTCTCTAGGTCGAACTAGGTATTCGTGTTTCTGGGTGTTACTTAAGTGCTTCTGGGTGTGATGCTACGAATGCAGCAACAGTTGAGGAAGAGATAAGAACTCCAGGAACGTTGATTGTTACTGGCTTCCACTTCTTGCCCGCCTTGATTGCCTGCAATGTCGTTGAGAACATCGTTGCGCCCTCTTTGACACCATCTTCGTAGACGGTTGCGGTCAGGCTTCCATCTTGAACTGCCTTGATCGCGGTGCTGGATCCGTTAATGCCATAGGTATGCACGTCGGTGCGACCTGTCTGCTTGAGAGCAGAGATTGCTCCAAGTGTTGGGTCTTCCCAGCAGCCCCAGATTGCCAACTTCTCTTTGCCGGCAGGGTGTCCTGCAAGCCAAGCGGTTGCGTACTTAGCACCATCTTGCAAGAAGCCTGGGATGGTTACCTCGTTCTTGGTGACGGTGATTCCAGCCTTGCCGGTAAGCATGTTGTTGAAGATGGTCTCGCGGTCGCGGCATACCTGGCCGGTGCGATAGGTCAGAGCAAGGATTGATCCTTCGTTGCCCATTGCATCAAGCAATGCCTTTGTTGCCGGGCCTGCGAATGGTGCACCGTCGCCGGTGGTCATGACAACGCCCTTACCCAGTCCGCCACCCCAAGTTGCTACAGGGATGTTCTTCTTCAGCGCTGCAGCCAAGCCGCCACCCAAAGATGAAGTTGGGAAGACGAGGTCGAAG
>JANXZB010000025.1 GCA_025355765.1 Actinomycetes bacterium | reverse complement strand
TTCGGATCTCCTGAAGACCCAGGTGTCATGTGGCAATTCGCGGAGACTGTTCGTGGCCTCGCCGATGGTTGCTTGGAGATGGGACTTCCAGTGACAGGTGGAAACGTCTCCTTCTATAACCAGACTGGCGATGTGGCTATTTTGCCGACTCCAGTGATTGGGGTTCTGGGTGTAATTCAAGATGTTCGAGCTCGCACCCCGATGGCATTTGTTCAAGCAGGTTTGAATTTGTATCTTCTGGGTGAAACGCGTGAGGATTTTGCAGGCAGTGAGTGGGCGTACATGCATCACCAACGAGGAGGCATTGCCCCGATTGCTGACTTGCAGCGAGAAATGCGTTTGATTGACGCCCTTCTGGAAGGGCAATCAATATTCGAAGCCGCTCACGACCTCAGCCAAGGTGGCCTTGCGGCATCACTCTCCGAGATGGTCCTTCGCCACAACGTAGGTGCGACGATATTGCTGGAAGGCGATATTGCTCCGGCCTTACTGAGTGAGACACCAGGGCGCGTTGTAGCGGCGATCAAGAGAGAGAATGCCCACGAGATTGCAGCCCTCGCGGAAAAATATGACATTGCCTTGACCAAGATTGGCGTGACAGGTGGACTTTCTCTGGTGATCAATGATGCAGAAATTGCACTCGATGATTTGCGATCTGCATATGAGAACACAATTCCGAGACTGTTTGGATGACACATGCGCGATGACGCAATTGGTGAAAAGGTGAAGATCACTCTGCGTCAACTAGCAAGAATCGCGCCAGGGAAGGCTATTGAGGTACGTGTTCCCCCTTATGCGGCGATCCAATGCGGGGAAGGCCCGGTCCATACCCGTGGAACTCCCCCAAATATCGTTGAAATGAGTGCACAAACGTGGCTTGATCTAGCTCAGGGAAATCAAACCTGGGAGGAAGCGATGACTTCTGGTGGGATATGTGCATCTGGAGTGCGCGCCGATCTGTCTGCATTTCTTCCTTTACCTTCCGAGAAATTAGGATAGGCCCATGATGAGGCGCCCTGATGGACTGCTTACACACGAACTCTTTCCAGAGGACAAAGGGCCACAAGACGCCTGCGGGATTTTTGGAGTGTGGGCTCCAGGGGAAGAAGTCGCGAAGCTAACTTTTTACGGTCTATACGCGCTTCAACATCGAGGACAGGAATCTGCCGGTATCGCGACTAGTGACGGAGAGAGAATCCTTGTCTACAAAGACATGGGGCTAGTTTCACAGGTCTTCAATGAAAGTGATCTTGAATCACTTAAGGGCGACTTGGCGATTGGGCACTGTCGCTATTCGACAACTGGTTCAAGCACTTGGGTAAATGCGCAGCCGACGTTGCGTCCAACCAAGTACGGCACGTTGGCGCTTGCCCATAATGGCAATCTCACTAACACCGGAGATCTCGCCGAACATCTCCAACGCCAAGGGACTCCTTCAAATCCTAAGGACCACGGCGCAACAACGGACACCGAATTGATGACAGCGCTTATCGCGGGGCAGGACGAAAAGAATTTTGAAGCGGGGGCGATGGCAGTGCTTCCCTTATTGGAGGGCGCTTTCTCTCTGGTGTTTATGGATGAGCACACGCTTTACGCTGCCCGCGATCGACATGGAGTTCGCCCCCTTGTCATAGGAAAACTTGAACGTGGATGGGTGGTTGCTTCTGAAACTGCAGGTCTGGATATCGTCGGTGCATCTTTTGTCCGCGAAGTTGAACCTGGCGAGTTTGTGGCAATCGATGAGAACGGGATTCGTTCGCAACATTGGGCGCTCCAAGATCCTAAGGGTTGCCTCTTTGAATATGTTTATCTGGCAAGGCCAGATACTGCCATTGCTGGTCGTGGCATACATGTTACGAGGGTTGCCGTCGGAGAGCGCCTTGCAGCCGAACATCCTGTCGAGGCGGATCTGGTGATCCCTGTTCCGGAGTCTGGTACACCCGCGGCAATCGGATTTTCTAAGGCGTCTGGAATTCCATACGGTGCAGGGTTTGTGAAGAATTCATACGTGGGCCGGACTTTTATTCAGCCCAGTCAGACTATTCGCCAACTTGGAATTCGCCTCAAGCTCAATCCCCTAAAGGATGTCATTGAAGGAAAACGAATTGTCGTTGTCGATGATTCGATTGTCCGAGGAAATACGCAACGTGCAATCGTACGAATGTTGCGTGAAGCAGGTGCGCGCGAGATTCACGTGCGAATCTCCAGCCCGCCGGTCAAGTGGCCTTGCTTTTATGGAATTGATTTTGCTTCGCGCGCGGAGTTGATTGCCAGTGGTCTGGAGATTGAGGAAATTCGCCGATCCATTGGCGCCGATTCGCTCGGATATGTCTCCCTCGAAGGACTCATTGAGGCCACAACGATCGCCGAATCAAAACTTTGTTCCGCATGTTTTACTGGTCAATATCCGATCACGATTCCCACAGATATGTCTGAGGGAAAGATGCGGTTGGAGATCACGCCAGTTCAGGAAGTGATGTAGTGGCAACGTATCGAGATGCGGGCGTAGATATTGACGCAGGCGAGCGTGCGGTTGAAATGATGAAAGCCTCAATCGCCAAGGCATCCCGAAGCGAGGTTGTTGGCGGAATTGGCGGCTTCGCCGGACTCTTTGATGCAAGTGCTTTGAAGAGTTACACAAAACCGCTTCTTGCCACATCCACCGATGGTGTGGGAACAAAGACTGAGATCGCTCGTCAAATGGGAATCTACGACACCATTGGAGAGGATCTTGTCGCGATGGTTGTTGATGATCTTGTTGTCTGCGGGGCAGAGCCTTTATTCATGACCGATTACATTGCGGTTGGCAAGGTGATCCCGGAAAGAATTGCCGAGATCGTCAAAGGAATCGCCTCTGGTTGCGTCAAGGCTAATACGGCCCTCATTGGTGGTGAGACTGCCGAACATCCAGGTCTGCTCGGCGTGGATGAATTTGATATTGCAGGTGCGGCTACAGGAGTCGTAGATGCCCCAAATTTGCTCAGCGCGGAGAAAGTGAGAAAAGGGGATCTTCTGCTGGCAATGCCTGCCAGCGGTTTCCATTCCAACGGATACTCTCTTATTAGACACATTCTCAGCACTCAAAAACTTGACCTCGACCATGTCTATCAAGATATGGAGAAATCTCTAGGCGAAGAACTTTTGACGCCAACAGAGATTTATTCGCGCGATTGTCTTGTTCTGATTAAGGCCCTTGGTTCCAATTTGCGAACCTTTGCTCATATCACCGGCGGCGGGCTGGCCAATAACACTGCTCGCGTGATTCCACCCTCCCTGAGTGCCAAATTCGACCGTTCCACCTGGTCGCTACCCCTTGCTACCCAACTCATGGCCGACCTCGGTGGTATCTCCCAAGACGCCTTCGAGAGCACGTGGAACTGCGGGGTGGGGATGGTTGCGGTAATTGCCCCAGAATCGGCCGATTTAGCCCTGAAAACGCTCTCAGCGCGGGGTATGCGCGCCTGGATTGCTGGGCAAGTTGGGGAAATGCCAGGATTGCACGGGGCGATTTTGGAAGGTTCCTATCAAGCACGATAACCTTCCTCTCTGATGGAACATAGGTAAGGGGGTCACGTCATGGGGCGCGGCCGATCAAAAGCCAAACAGACTAAAGTTGCTCGAGATTTGAAGTATTCATCCCATGAGATGGATCTGGATCGTTTGGCAAAAGAACTTCACGGAGAGCCTGACCCGGTAAAAGATCGTGATGATGACGATCCCTTTGCTGA
>JANXZB010000007.1 GCA_025355765.1 Actinomycetes bacterium | reverse complement strand
TAGCCAGAGACTTAACGTCTTTGACCCTTATGTTCGCTATGCAGCGATGAACGTCTCTGCTGGCCACATGGACTGCCTCAATATCCGCAAGGCTGTCTTCTTCTCAGTCAACATGCAGGCATTGATCGACCTCTCAGGTGGAGCCGTCTTCTACGGTCAACCTGGAGATAACCCGATCAAGCCCGTTCTAGGTCTGGACTACGCCCCAACAACGGGCAACATCCACGATCCAAACTGGAAGATCGGTGGAAATGCTGACTATGCGAAGACGCTCTTGGCAGCAGCCAAGAATTCTTGTCCAGCTGCCTACGCCAGAGCCACAGACCCAAATCAGGGGATCTCATGGGATCTTGCTAACACTGCTACCAACCAGAAGGCCTCAGTCTTGATCAAGACGGCTATGGATGCAGCAGGAATCAACATGAAGTTCAACTTCATTCCTTCGGGTCAGTACTACTCCACAGTCCAGAACACCGACAAGCAGGGAGACATCTCCACTGCTGGATGGGGTGCTGACTGGGCAAATGCTTCCACCGTCATCTATCCACTCTTTGTAAAAGAGGGCGGATTCGACTTGTCACAGAACTGGAAAGACGCGGCCTACCCAGTATTCAAGGCCGGCGTTCTCAAGGCACTGAACATGACAAACCGCACACAGCAGGCAGCAGCTTGGAAGAAATTGGCTCAGAGCGCAATGGATCAGTACTGGATCATCCGACCTGTATTTAGCAAGGGCCAAGAAGTCTGGGGCTCAAAGGTCGGCGGCGTTTACTTCTGGGAGCCACAAGGAACCTTCGGTTTCGGACAGCTCTACGTAAAGGCCTAAGGTACGAGCAATAAATAAGTCACGAGATAAGTTAAAGGCGGCCCCCATAGGAGCCGCCTTTAACTATGTTTAAAACTTTCCTGCTGATTTGGAACTAAGCGATCTTGCCGTCAATGGAAGCAGTCGAACTTCCAACCGTAATATTAAAATGAAGTGGTGCTCCGGCCTTAGCGTCGCAGCCAATGGCAAATTTGAAATTTGACGTAGCTCCGGCCGCGATTGGATCCGTTGGAGCACCCGCTACGCCATTATCGCCGTCGAGAACATCGGTGCAGGTGTTGGCGCCTGAACTGGCGGCAAGAGAGATTGTTGTCGGATCAATTGCCACGGTCCCGCCATTTTTTAAGGTCACGTTAAAAACATTCGCTGCCTGACCTGGTAAATAATTCGATGCAAAAGTGCCCGGCGTAAACGTCGCTGGTGCCGAAATTGTCAGGCTGATCCCGCCGCCAAGGGCGATAGCGGAACCGAAGCCGCCACTTGCCGTGGGAGCAGCGGTAGCGGTCGCTGAGTCTGATGGTGAAGGCGAGGCATTGTCATTTTTCTTGCCGCAGCTCGTGAGGACGAGTGCTCCGATAACCAATACGACTGTAAGGCTCTTTTTCACGAAAGTTCCTTTCAATTCTGCGAAGCGGCAACATGCCCGCTTGAATGGTCAAATCTTAACAGCGCCGATGGCGAACTCTCGCCGAGGGGCTACCAGATTCGCACCCTGTCTTCTGGCGCTAGGTAGAGCCCATCTGCCGGGCCCACCCCAAAGGCCGCATGGAAAGCATCCATGTTTCGCACTACCTGATTTGTTCGGAACTTGTCGGGTGAGTGCGGATCTGTTGCTATCTGTCGACGCAGCGCCTCAGGTCGCATCTTGCTCCGCCACGATTGTGCCCAAGCGTAGAAAAAGCGCTGATCTCCCGTTAAAGAGTCAATTATGGGCGCAGGAGTGCCGCCTAGAGCCAGTTGGTAGGCCTTATAAGCGATGCTTAGCCCGCCTAGGTCACCGATGTTCTCTCCAACCGTGAGGGCGCCGTTGACGGTGATTTCTGGGGCTTCCTCTGGAACGAGCGCGTCGTACTGCGCAATCAGAAGGCGCGCCCGCTCATCGAATTCATCTCGGTCTGCCTGCGTCCACCAGTCACTCAGATTCCCATCCCCGTCGTACTTGGAGCCTTGGTCATCAAAGCCGTGACCTATCTCATGGCCAATGATGGCGCCTATCGCCCCATAGTTGGCAGCCTCATTGGCTTGGCTATCGAAAAACGGTGACTGCAAAATTGCTGCGGGGAAAACGATCTCATTCATACCGGGGTTGTAGTACGCGTTCACGGTCTGCGGCGTCATGTACCACTCGGTTCGATCGACGGGGGTGCCGATTTTTGCAAGCTCAAAGTCACGGGAGAATTTCGCGATCCTTCCCATGTTGCCCATGAGGTCCAGTGGATCTATGGCAAGGTCGGAATAGTCGCGCCATTTGTCGGGATAGCCGATTTTCGGAGTGAATTTGTCCAACTTTTCCAGCGCCTTCTGCTTTGTCGGCTGGCTCATCCATTCGAGGTTTGTGATGCTGACGCGATAAGCCTCAACCAAGTTGCCCACCAATTCATGCATGGCTGATTTGGACTGCGGCGGAAAATGTCGTTCGACGTAGACGCGCCCGACAGCTTCGCCGATGGCGCTTTCAATGACCGATACTGCTCGTTTCCAGCGCTCGCGCAGTTCGGGGGTTCCATTGAGAGTGGTGCCATAAAAACTGAAATTCTGTTTCACAATTGCATCGTTGAGATACGGGGCGGCGCCGCTGATTACCTGCCATCGAAGCCACGAGAGCCACTCTTCGCGGTCAAAGTGGGAAAGTAGTGTGCCGACTCCGGTGAAGAATTCAGGTTCGCGAACAATGGTGGTCTCGAAACCCAGATCCGGAATTTCACCGGAGACCAACCAGGTGGTCCAGTCCAATCCAGGGGAAAGTGCTTCCAGTTGCGCGCGTGTGAACTTGTTGTAGGTCAAGGTTGCATCGCGGTCCTTGACTTGGTCCCAGTGATAGGTGGCTAGTGCGGTCTCCAAGGAGAGGATTCGTGCGGCTTGAGCCGGGCCATCAGCAATTCCTACTAGTTCAAACATCTTTGCCGCGTGGACGAGAAATGCTTCGCGGATCGGTTGGTACTGCTCTTCGCGGTAGTAGGCCTCATCGGGAAGACTCAGACCCCCTTGGCTCAGGTAGATGATGTTGGACAGAGAGTCCATATGGTCGGTATAGATGGAGGCCGAAAAAATGCCGCCAAAACCATCTAGTTCAAGTTTGCCTAGAACCTTGAGAAAATCTGTCACGTTGCCGATGTGCTCGATCGTCTTGAGGTAGCCCAGGATCGGAGTGCAGCCGAGTGCTTCAATCCGATCGGTGTCCATGAAACTCTTGTAGAGATCTGCGATCTTGCGGCCCTCATCGGTGGAAGGGGAGCCTTCGATGATCTCGCGCACCTGGCGCTCGGCCTGCTCGTGGAGTTTGTAGCCGACTCCATCGGAGGCCCGGTCTGCCGGAATCACATGGGAATCGAGCCATTTGCCGTTGAAGTGGCGAAATAGGTCATCCTGGACTCGCACGGCCTGGTCTATATAAGAGGTATCGATTCCGCTCTTCATCTGGTTTCCAATCTTTTGGCTCACATTGCTCGTTAAATCCTGAGGCAAAACTAGTTGAACTTTCAACTTATCGTCTACAATAGGGACATGGCACAAAACGCTACCTCACAAGCCCCCAAGTGGCTCAATTCCACGGAAATGAGAGCTTGGCGCGGGTACATAGTCTCCAGCCGTCGACTCTTGGAGGCCCTGGACATCGACCTGGCAGATCATGATCTTTCGATGGCCGACTACGAAATTCTGGCACAACTCAGCGATGCCCCCGAGCGCCGGATGAGGATGAGCGAACTGGCAGATGTGGCCATGCTCTCGCGCTCGCGCCTCTCGCATCGGATGAAGGTCATGGAAACCGCCGGTTGGATCAAGCGGGAATCATGCCCTAGTGACAAACGGGGAAGTTTCGCGGTGATGACGGCTAAAGGATGGAAAGCCATTGTTGCTGCGGCCCCTGATCACGTAGAGAGCGTGCGACACCGGTTCATCGATCACTTATCTAAAGCCGATCAGGTAGTGCTGGCTTCGATATTTGAAAAGGTAGGAAGCGCCCTGAGAGAAGAGACCTCAACCGAGTCCTAATGTGCCTCGGCAGTATTTGGCAGAATAAAAAAAGACCCGCCACTTTCGTGGCGGGTCTTTTTAATGTCTTTACTTGGCAGCAACTGCCTTCTTGCGACGACGCTTCTTTGGCGCAGCTGCAGGAGCAGCAACAGCCTTCTTAGCGGCGGCCTTCTTGCGACGCTTTGGTGCTGCCTTCTTGGCAACAACCTTCTTAGCGGCGGCCTTCTTGCGCTTTGGTGCTGCTTTCTTAGCAACAACCTTCTTCGCAGCGGCCTTCTTGCGCTTTGGTGCTGCCTTCTTCGCAGCGGCCTTCTTGCGCTTTGGTGCTGCCTTTTTGGCAACAACCTTCTTTGCGGCGGCCTTCTTACGCTTTGGAGCTGCCTTCTTAACGGCGGCCTTCTTGCGCTTTGGTGCTACTGCTTTCTTAGCAGCGGCCTTCTTGCGACGCTTTGGCGCTACTGCTTTCGCAGCGGCCTTCTTGCGCTTTGGAGCAGATTTCTTAGCTGCAGCCACGTACTTCTCCAATCGGAATGGTCCGATCCGTCACCGGACCTGTTCATGGATAAGCGTGTCAGTAATTGGTGAACAATGCCAGCATTGTGTGACAAATATTTGAGTGCGTGTCGCGAAATAGTTTTTCATCAAAACTGTGCTGTTAGGAAAATATTCTGGTTTGAAAATCGGATGGAATGAAGAGCTAGGTATTAATTTTTCCGAATCCGTCGTTGCTCAACCGCGAACTCGTTGGTATCAACGTCGTACTTACGAAGTTTTGGAAGAAAACTGGCCAGTACAACGACGGCAAAAACGCAGATAAGTCCTCCAGAAGTTACCGAGAAGGACAAAGAAGTGACGGATGCGACTGATGCAGCCCGAAGTTGCCCTGCAAGGGGCCCAACTGAGTAAGAAAGCAACTCAATTCCGGCCAATCTTCCGCGAAGTTCATCCGGGATGGTCTGATTCCAGATGGCAGAACGAAATAGACCGCTGACCATGTCGGATGCTCCGGCGAGGGCGAGGAAGAGTAGGACCAACGGCAGTGAATGCATCAGACCAGCTACGGCGATTGCCAGACCCCAACCCGCTGCCGCAAAGATTATTGCTCGGCCATGGAATCGGTAGGTGTTGATCCAGCGACTTGTCACTGTGACGAAGAAGGCACCAATAACTCCCGCCGAATAGAAGAAGCCTAGAGCCCAAGGGGCGTGCAAGTGATCTGCCCAAAATGGAAAGAGGGCACTGGGCATTGCGAAGAACATTGCGGCAAGATCGATGAGATACGTTCCCAATAAATCTTGTCGACTCATTGCATATCGGAGCCCCTCAAATAACCCTGCTAGAGATGGCTTTTCTTGCTTGTCTGAAACGGGTACTGACCCAACGCGGGAAAGAAAAATCAAGGAGATGACGAAGCTAATAATGTCGACGGTGAATCCGGTTGAGACACTGAAACTTGAAATGATGACGCCGCCAATTGTGGGTCCGATGATGACGCCGAATTGGAATCGAAGACTCATCAACGCACTTGCCGACGGGAGATCTTGGTGGCCGACGATTCTTGGCAAGATCGCTCCGGCGCTGGGTCTTTGCAACCCGTCGAGGGCGGCAAAGAGACCGGTGACGACATAGATCAAAATCAGGCTCGGGACTTTCTGGACAGAGTTGAACAAAAGCACTGCCGTCAGCAACATGAGACCAGCCTCGGTTGCCCAGAGCATTTTCTTGCGATCCACTGCGTCGGCCAGAACCCCGCCATAGAGGCCAAAGATGATGAGAGGCGCCAATTCGATAGCGCCACTTATCCCCACCGCGATGTAGGAATGGGTCATATTCTTAATCTGGAATGGGATCGCGACGTAGGTGATCATCGAGCCGAGATAGGAGACCAGCCCTGAAGCCCAGAGATTGCGGAAGTCTTTATATTTCCTGAGCGGTGACAGGTCGATGGTGACCTGCTTGATGAACTTAGAAGCCATCAGTGGAAGGTTTGCTCCGGTCCTGGGAAGGTTCCATGGAGGACATCCTTAGCCCACTCTTCGGCGGCTGCAAGCATTTCGGCACGCAAATTTCGGTAAGCCTTTGCCAGTTTTGGTGGATTCTTGGTGATACCCATGAGGTCCGTCCAGACAAGTACTTGGGCATCACAGGAATTTCCCGCACCTATTCCTATTGTGGGAATGGTCAGAGCTTTTGTGATTCGATCAGCGAGTTCGGCTGGAACAAGTTCCAGAACGATCGAGAACGCCCCTGCTTCCTGGAGAGCAAGTGCGGCATCGAAAATGGCTTCGGAATCTTCGCGGCCTTGAACCCGGTAACCGCTCAGTTGATGGATTGATTGCGGAGTCAGACCTAGATGGCCCATCACAGGTATACCTGACTGAGTAAGTTTCAGAACTTGCTCTATTTGGGCACCTTCGAGTTTGACTGCATGTGCACCGGCCTCTTTAAAGAAGCGGATCGATGTTTCTAAGGCATGCTCGGGAGAGGCCTCATATGAACCAAATGGGAGGTCGGCGACAACCAGGGCTCGCTTCGAACTTCTAACGACGGCCCGGACTAAGGGCATCATTTCGTCAACAGTGACGGGAATCGTGTTCTCTTCACCAAGGAAATTATTACCCGCACTATCGCCGACCAATAAAACAGGGATACCGGCTTCATCGAAAATACTTGCGGTCATCTGCTCGTATGAGGTGAGCATGGCCCACTTCTCCGAACGTTGCTTGGCTTGAAGCAAATCGCGGATTGTTATGCGTCGGTGAGTTGCGCCGCCATAAAGGGATTCAGACATGTCAGACCTCCTGCCTCAAGGCCTGCCAATCAGGTCCCTGGGAACTGCGCACTACTTTATCGCCTATTGAGCCGACTAGTAGGCTACTTACATGCTCGCTCAACTTCGCTTAGCACTTGCGCAAATCAATCCGACTGTCGGTGACCTTGTTGGCAATTGCGCGCTCGTCGAGAAGGCTGCGGTGCAGGCAGCCAAGGAAGGCGCCCACCTGGTTGTCTTTCCCGAGATGGTTGTGACGGGATATCCCGTTGAGGACCTCGCCCTTCGTCCGAGTTTTCGAAAGGCCAGCAAGACCGCCATTTCCGACCTAGCCAAAAAAATACGGGATAACGGCAATGGAGACCTCGTTCTGGTCGTTGGCTATCTGGATGAAGCCGCCGATTTTGTAAATAAGTTGGGGGCGCCGATAGGGGCTCCGCAGAATGCGGTTGCGATCATCCACGACGGCCAAGTTAAGGCGCGCTACGTCAAGCATCACCTTCCTAACTACGGCGTCTTTGACGAATATCGCAATTTCGTGCCAGGGCAAGCCTCACTCGTAGTTCGCGTCCATGGCGTTGATATCGGTGTGGCCATATGTGAAGACATCTGGCAAGAAGGTGGGGCCGTCTCCACATTGAAGGAGAGAACCCCCGGCCTTGTTGTAGTTCCCAATGGCAGCCCGTACGAACGCAATAAAGATGACGTTCGCCTTGCTCTCGTACGGCAACGTGTCTCAGAAATTGGGGCTCCGATTGCCTACGTCAACATGACAGGGGGCCAAGACGACCTGGTCTTTGATGGAGACACAATTGTCGTGGGATTGGGTGGCACCCTCCTCGCTAGAGCGCCGCAATTTCAAGACCAACTTCTCCTCGTGGATTTGGATCTCAAAGCCCAAACGTCTAAACCGGATCTAGTGATTCACGATGAAAAGTTGCCGGCTTATTCTTCGCATGCTGGCACGATTGCACCGCGCCTGGATGATCTCGAGGAAGTGTGGAGCGCCCTCGTAGTCGGGCTGCGAGATTATGTCGCCAAGAATAATTTCAAAACGGCCCTTGTCGCGATATCTGGCGGTATTGATTCCGCCCTCGTTGCAGCCATCGCCGTGGATGCCCTCGGGTCAGGCAATGTCTACGGAGTTTCTTTGCCGAGCAAGTTCTCCTCAGATCATTCGCGCTCTGACGCTGCGGACTTGGCCGCCAATACCGGCTTGCATTATCGAACCATTGAGATCGAGGCGATGGTAGAGAGTTTTCTTACTTCAATGCGCCTGGATGGGATTGCCCAAGAAAATGTGCAGGCAAGAGTTCGCGGCGTAACTTTGATGGGGCTATCCAACCAAGAAGGTCATCTGGTTCTAGCTACCGGAAACAAAAGTGAATTAGCCGTCGGATACTCGACGCTGTACGGCGATGCAGTGGGGGCCTTCGCTCCGATAAAGGACATATACAAAACGGATGTGTGGGCCCTTTCGAAGTGGAGAAACGAACAGGCTCGACTGCGCGCAGAGACTGCTCCCATACCAGTGGGATCAATTACCAAGGAGCCGAGTGCAGAACTTCGTCCCGGGCAGAAGGACTCTGACTCATTGCCCGCATACGATCTGCTCGATGAAGTTCTCCTTCGATACGTTGAAGGCGATGAAGGCGGAGAGAGCCTGATCGCCGCGGGGCTCGATGCGCACGTGGTGAAGAGAGTGATCACGATGGTTGACCGGGCCGAATACAAGAGGCGCCAATATCCCCCTGGGCCCAAAGTTTCACCGAGGGCCTTTGGAAAAGACCGTCGACTGCCAATTACCTCTCGTTGGAACGAGGGATCTTACTAGTTGCGAGCAGTTCGCATTTGGATCCCGGTGATAAGTACTGCTTTTGAGTTGCTAGCATTAAGCCATGTTGGAAATCAAAGCTTGGTTCTTCACGCGTCGTCGTGTGATTGATTTCGGACGCGCCTGCACTTGTGCATGCTGTAACTAATAACTGCTTCAAAAAAGTTCTTAGTTCTGCACGTTTCTAGCCCACCGAGTACACAATCAAACACATACATTGGAGAAGAAAATGAAGCTTTACAACAATATTACTGAGGTCTTCGGAAACACGCCTCTGGTTCGATTGAATCGAGTTACCGATGGTGCCGCTGGAAATGTTTATGCGAAGTTGGAGTTTTACAACCCAACGGCCTCAGTTAAGGACCGAATTGGTATCTCTATGGTTGATGCGGCCGAGAAGAACGGCCAGCTAATAGCGGGCGGGACAATTGTTGAAGCCACATCGGGCAATACCGGTATTGCGCTGGCAATGGTTGGTGCCGCTCGAGGTTATAAAGTGGTTCTGACAATGCCAGATTCAATGTCGAAGGAACGTAGGATGCTTCTTCGCGCATTTGGCGCCGAACTTGTTCTTACGCCAGCGGCCGAAGGTATGCGCGGGGCCATTGCAAAGGCAGAAGAATTGGGAGCCCAGGAGGGCGCTGTTCTGGTTCGCCAATTTGAGAATGAAGCGAATGTTCAAATTCACCGCGAGACAACAGCTGAAGAGATCTGGCGCGACACTGATGGAACTGTTGCGGCGGTCGTAGCTGGCATCGGCACGGGCGGAACGATCACGGGTGTTGGGCAAGTTCTCAAAGCGAAAAATCCAGAGATCAAGATATTTGCGGTTGAACCTGCGGCATCACCTCTTCTCACCGGTGGTTCACCGGCTGGACACCCAATCCAGGGCATTGGCGCAAACTTCATTCCAAATATCTTGGACACCAAAATTTATGATGAGGTCTTTGACGCAACCGCTGACGACGCAGTTGCATACGCCAGGCGTGCGGCA
The DNA here is from genome assembly GCA_025355765.1 of Actinomycetes bacterium. Classification (GTDB taxonomy): domain Bacteria; phylum Actinomycetota; class Actinomycetes; order Nanopelagicales; family Nanopelagicaceae; genus QYPT01. Next base: position 19,206 of record JANXZB010000007.1, on the reverse strand, counting down.
GCCGAGGAAGGCATCCTCGTTGGAATTTCCTCAGGAGCGGCCATCTGGGCTGCCTCACAAGTTGCTAAGCGACCTGAATTTGCCGGCAAGAACATCGTTGTCATCATTGCTTCCTTTGGTGAGCGCTACCTTTCAACGATCCTGTACAAGGACTTGGCTGAATAAAGATGGCACTCAATATCCGGGAGGACTTACAGACAGCACTTGCGCGCGATCCGGCGGCAAGAAGTCGCCTGGAAATCCTGCTCGCATACCCTGGAATTCATGCGGTCTGGGCGCACAGAATGGCTCACTGGCTCTGGGTTCACAATTTCCGACTGATTGCACGGGTGTGGTCGAACTTCACCCGCACCGCTACCGGAATTGAGATTCATCCTGGCGCCACCATCGGCCGTCGCTTCTTCATCGATCATGGCATGGGCGTCGTCATTGGCGAGACTGCCATCATCGGAAACGATGTGTTGATGTATCACGATGTCACGCTGGGCGCGCGCTCTTATAAAAAGGGCAAGCGCCATCCCACAATCGGTGACGGGGTGATTCTTGGGGCCGGCGCACGTGTGATCGGAGACGTCACCATTGGTGCGGGGGCCGTAATAGGTGCGAATGTGCTCATAACCAAGGACGTGGCTGAGCGTGCCACGCTGGATTCAGCGGAGTTCTTCGTTATCTAGGGCCTGGCTGGCTGTTAACACAGTCGTAATGAAGGCTTGCAACGATGTTCCCATGAGCGCTGATTCCCATGTGAGCAAGCAGGAAGAGTTCGTCCTTCGAACCATCGAAGAGCGCAATATTCGTTTCGTCCGTCTTTGGTTCACCGACGTTCTTGGGTTCCTAAAATCTGTCGCGATCGCACCGGCGGAATTGGAAAACGCCTTCGAGGAGGGCATTGGCTTTGACGGTTCGGCCATCGAAGGCTTTGCTCGAGTCAGTGAGTCAGACATGCTGGCAAAACCGGATCCGAGCACGTTCTCTATTCTTCCTTGGCGAACAGAAGCCCCAGGTGCTGCCCGTATGTTCTGTGACATCGTCATGCCAGATGGCACCGCTTCTCTGGCAGATCCGCGCCACGTGTTGCGTCGAACGTTGAACAAGGCCGCTTCAATGGGTTACACCTGTTACACGCACCCGGAGATCGAATTCTTCTTATTCAAAGATCGACCAGAACACGGCAAGAAGCCCGAGCCAGTTGATTCCGGCGGATACTTCGACCAGACGCCAGCTGTAGTGGGGCATGACTTTCGCCGACAGGCCATCACCATCCTTGAAGCCATGGGTATTAGCGTGGAGTTCAGCCATCATGAAGGCGCTCCTGGCCAACAAGAGATCGACCTGCGTTATGCCGATGCCTTGAGCACGGCAGATAACATCATGACGTTCAGGCACGTGGTGAAGGAAGTTGCCCTTGACCAAGGTTTTTATGCCTCATTTATGCCCAAGCCTTTTGCCGATCATCCCGGTTCTGGAATGCACACCCACGTCTCTTTATTTGAGGGCGAGAACAATGCCTTTTATGACGTGAAAGATGAATACAATCTTTCCAAAGTCGGAAGATCTTTTGTGGCTGGATTATTGCGACATGCACCCGAGATAACTGCCATTACAAACCAGTGGGTGAATTCGTACAAGCGATTGCATGGGGGAGGCGAGGCGCCAGCTTTTGCAAACTGGGGTAGGAGCAATCGTGGCGCACTTGTTCGAGTGCCGATGTACAAACCCAAGAAAGAGAACTCAACGCGAATTGAATTCCGCTCTCCTGATTCTGCATGCAATCCTTATTTGGCCTATGCAGTAATGCTGGCGGCCGGACTCAAGGGAGTCGCCGAGGAGTATCCGCTACCTGAATCGAGCGAGAGCGTTGCCCTTCCGAGCAACCTTCATGAAGCGATCATCGCCATGGAAGGTAGCGAACTCGTCCGAGAAACATTAGGGGAGCACGTTTTTGAGTACGTGCTTCGCAACAAGCGCGCCGAATGGAACGATTACCGTCACCAAGTGAGTGCCTACGAGCTGGATAGATACTTACCAATTCTCTAGTAATCAGAAATACTTGGGTTATGGACATTTCCCACACTGATGCACTTACGGATTTGATGGATTCGGCAAGTCGGTTAGCGGCGATGGCGAGTGAGTCTTCACTTTCAGATGAAGGTTGGTCTCCTGCGATGATCCTTGGTCACGTCAGCGATGTTGATGAACAAGTCTGGCATGCACGTATCCGTCTCATAATTGATGCCCTTCATAAGGGCCGGCCCATGCCATCGCTGATGTGGTGGGAGCCTGATGCCCAAGCCACCGAACTGAAGTATCGGGATTATTCACTCGAGCGGGCGATCGCACGTCTGTATTCATCCCGTGCGGCAATCATCGAAACTTTGAGCAACCTATCGCAAGAAGAGTGGGGCGCATCGGCATTACACGATACTTTTGGGACGCTCAGCATCACCCTTCTGCCTGAAAAGATACTTCTGCACGACGAAGAGCACCTTGAGAGCCTTCGTTGAGATATCGTCTTGTATGAAAGATGCAGCGAAGAAAAATACTCTACTTCTCGGACGAGCCGATTGGCATATGCGCGCCAATGCCGTTGTCATCCTCTATTTGATTGCCGCACTTATATTCGGCATCTTTCAGAAGGCCAGTGAGGGCGGCGAACCGGCATGGCTGACCGTTCACCTGCTCTTACTCGGAGCGGTGACAAATGCAATCGTGACATGGAGTGATCATTTTGTAAGTGCGTTGCTCTGGGCTCGCTCGCAGAACCGTTCCAGGCAGAGGACCATTATTTCCCTCCTAAACGTCGGCATCGTCGGGGTTCTGTTCTCGGTTTCAAAGCATGCTCATGTGATTCTCATTCTTTCGGCCCTCATGATGGTGGGGGTGATTGCCTTTTACTTGCGCGGTATTACAGGTCTTGTCAAAGCCTCTCTTAACAAGAGATTCAAAGGAGTAGTTGCGTTCTATCAAGCGGCAGCATTCATGATTCTCGCGGGAATGACTTTAGGCGTGATTGATGCGTTCAAGGGCGATGAAGACATATGGCAACCGAGGATCACCCTTGCTCATCTGCATGCCAATCTACTCGGGTGGGTTGGACTTACGATTATTGGAACACTCGTGACGCTATGGCCGACGGTGTTGCGAACGCAGATGCACGAAAAGGCAATCGCGAATGCAAAACTCGGTCTGAAATTTCTCATCACAGGCATTGTCGGTTCGATAGTTGGCTCACTGATCAACCAGCCCTCAATACTTGCCGTGAGCGTCGCAATTTATTTGGTTGGGTCAATTGTCACACTGGCACCGGCGGCAATATTGCTGCGAAGGCGATTGCCAGATCGATCGAGTTCATGGATGCTTTTTTCGGGAGTTATTGGTCTAGCAGTGCTGCTTACCAGCGAAATTATTGTTGTCTTTGCAGACAGAACTTCGGAGAAAATACTTACCAGTATCGAATCGCACCTGCTTTTGATATTCACTCTCTGGTTGTTACCGATCTTGTTAGGCGCCTTGACTTATCTACTACCCGTAGTGCTAGGCAGAAGCCCTGCCTCGAATCGCACGCTGGAATCAACATTGAATTACGGATGGAAATGGCGAATATTCATTCTGCCTCTGTCATCGTTATTTCAGATTCTCCCGTCGAGATTCCACAATGTGGGTCGAGTACTCGCCGCGCTTGCTCTGGGAATTTTCCTGATGCTTTCATTGATTGCCATGCGCAAAGCTCGCAAGTTTATTACATCGTTATAAATGGCCCTTCTCAATGTGAAGTGATACCCATAGGATCTGCCAGAAGGAAAGAGGCGATAGCGTGAAGACAATTCTGGATGCAATTGGAAACACCCCATTGATTCAAATCGAAGGAATCTGGGTGAAGATGGAGTACTTGAATCCGTCTGGCTCCATTAAGGCCCGCATCGCCAAGTACATTATCGAGCGAGCCGAACACGAGGGCCTTCTCCAGCCCGGTGACACTATCGTCGAGGCTTCCAGCGGAAACACCGGAAATGCGATGAGCATGGTCGCCGCCGTCAAGGGTTACAAAATGCTTGTGATTATGCCAAATGGCATGAGCCCAGAGCGCACCGCGATATCTCGAGCTTTCGGCGCCGAAGTTCACACCATCGGAGACTTTCATGTAAACGATGCACTAGCCGAGGCCCGCCGCCGAGGCTCCATGCCCGGATTTTTCGCGCCACAACAATTTGATAATGAATGGAACGTCGACGAAAACCGCGAATGGCTTGGCCAGGAGATCCTTCGCCAGATGCCGGTCAAACCCGACCTTGTTATTGGTGGCATAGGTACCGGCGGCACAATCATCGGCGTCGGGCAAGCTCTCAAGGCGTCCAATCCCGCATGCAAGGTGATAGCCCTCGAACCAGCGGAGTCGTGCACCATCCTCTGCGGCGAGGTTGCCAAGCACCTGATCGAGGGCATTGCCGATGGTTTCGTGCCCGGCATCATCGCCCGTCATCGAGAATCACTGGATGGTTTCGTTGATGTGCATTCAGATGAAGCCATTGTGGAGATGCGCAGGCTCGCCAGCGTCCACGGACTCTTCGTTGGCCCCTCATCTGGAGCGCACATGATCGCCGCGAAGAAACTCAAGGAAGAATACGGCGTTGAAAATGTCGTCACCTTCTTCTGTGACGAAGGCGAAAAGTACATTTCCGATTACTGGCTCTAATTCATATAGCATGAAGTTATGCCAGCGTCGGCAATATCGATACAGGGACTAACCAAGTACTACGGTCGCGATCTTGGCGTTGCCGATGTGACTTTTGATGTTTACCCCGGTGAGGTCATTGGTTTTCTCGGTCCCAATGGCGCGGGAAAAACAACCACCATGAGATCCCTGGTGGGGTTGCTGAATATCACGTCGGGGCGGGCCCAGATTCTGGGTCAAGAGGTAAGCGTCAACGCCTCCGCATTGCGAGCGAAAATCGGTTACCTGCCTGGCGCGCCTGCCCTTTACAAGAACCTCACCGGATTGAAGCACCTGGAATTCCTCGCAAAGATGCGCGAAGTTAATTGCACTGAAGCCATTCACACCATGGCCGAGAGATTCGATCTGGATCTGGGTCGCCGTATTCATGAACTTTCCAAAGGCAATCAACAGAAAGTCGCTGTCATTCAGGCGCTTATGCACAAACCCGAAGTCTTGATTCTTGATGAACCAACCTCGGGTCTGGATCCCATCGTTCAACGTGAATTCAGCGCAATCATCGATGACATGCAAACTCGAGGCACTGCCATCCTGCTTTCGTCGCATGTTCTCAGCGAAGTCGAGCATCTTGCCGATCGAGTCGTCATAGTCAATGCCGGTAAACAAGTGCTCGTAGAGGAAATCTCTAGGCTTAAAGAGAAAACCGTTCGCACCATCGATCTGTATTTTGCTATGCCTGTTAAGGAAGAGGTCTTTGCCGGCATCGGCGGCATCAAAGATTTGCGAATGTATGGCAATCGTGTCTCATGCACTGTCGTAGGCGCCGAAAACGCACTATTGCGCTGCGCGGTAGATAACGGCCTTGAGAGTGTTCAGACTCATGAATCCAGTCTTGATGACATCTTCTTCTCCCTGGTTTCAGGAGGTGATACAAATGGTATTGCTTCTTAAGACCGCTGGCGATCACTGGCGAAGTTATGCAGGTTGGACGATCGGGCTTCTTGCCATGGTCGGAATCCAGTTGTCGGTCTATCCCACCGTTCGTTCCTCGGCTGCTGGGCTTGCGACCTTTCTCGATAATTACCCCGAGGCTTTAAAGCAGATCTTTCGGATGGAGGATTACACCTCTGGCGCCGGTTACCTTTCAACCGAGCTATTTAGCATGATGCTTCCTTTGATTTTTATTTCCATCGGAGCGAGTTGGGGGGCAAATGCCACCGCTCAAGAGGAAGAACGTCGCACCGCTGACATTCTCCTAACACTTCCGATTTCCCGAGTCAGAGTCCTATCCATCAAGATCACCACAGCAATCATTGCTCAGGTGCTGCTTGCGGCGGTTACGGTGTTGTCACTGGTGATCGGCATCGGTTTCGTCGATCTAACTCTTGGAACAACAAAGATCGTGGCGGGGGCTTTGACGGGGGCACTCTTGGGGATTCTTTTCAATGCTGTCGCGACATTTCTCGGAGCAGCTTTGGGAAAGCGGTCGATCGCATTGGGTGGTGCCATCGCGTTGGCGATTGCAGGCTTTCTCTTCTTCTCTCTTGCGCCCCTTGTAGACACCTTTGAGCGAATAACCCCGATTAATCCATTCCAGTGGACTTTAGGAAGTCGTCCTCTCTTTAATGGAATCGACGTTGGATACACGATTCTTTCACTTGTTGTGGCAAGTGCGTTTTACGGCGCCGCCCTCGTTGTCTTTAAGCGCCGAGATATCCAGGCCTAACCAAGAGAGAGTTTATTTAGATCATCTCCTGAAACACGAAAGACGGTCCATTCATCCATGGGGATTGCTCCGATGGATTTGTAGAACTCTATTGACGGCTTGTTCCAATCCAAGACCCACCATTGCAGCCGTTCATAATCTCGATCCACGCATATCTTGGCGAGTTCTCTCAAGAGCGCCATCCCGTATCCGCGTCCGCGGACCTCTGGCACTACGTAGAGATCTTCGAGGTACATTCCGTGTTTGCCGAGCCAGGTCGAGTAGTTGAGGTGCCAAACAGCGATACCCACGACCACTTCATCCTGAGTGGCGACATGACAGAAGACCTGGGGGTTATCGCAGAAAAAAGAAGCTCGCAAGGCATCCTCTGTCGCTACAACCTCATTCAGGGCCTTTTCATACTCGGCCAACCCACGGATGAGCTGCAGGATCGCTGGGACATCTTTGGCTTGTGCGGGGCTGATGGGCATGAAGATCCTTTGTGAGCCTGGAAGAAGTGAGAGAATTTGCCGATTCTCTCACTCCACGGCTACCCTTCAACCATGAATTCGCGCAGTTTGCTCCTTCGCTGCCGTGGCGAGGTCCTCTAACCGGTCCTCTCGTCGCGGGGTTCTCTCACACCGGTAAAACCCACCCGCGAACGATCTAAGGAGCCAACCGAGATGAATTTCCCCCAGCAAGTCCCAAGTTCGATGCCTTATAAACGATATACCTCATTTATCCCCGTCGATCTAGCCGACCGTACCTGGCCGTCCAAGGAAATGACGAAGGCGCCGCAATGGTGTTCGGTCGACCTTCGCGACGGCAACCAAGCCCTCATCGACCCGATGGACACCCCGCGCAAATTGGCCATGTTCAATCTCTTGGTCTCCATGGGCTACAAACAGATAGAAGTGGGCTTTCCGAGTGCAAGCCAGACCGACTTCGATTTCGTACGCAAGATCATAGAAGAGGACTTAATTCCAGAGGACGTGATCATCCAAGTCTTAACTCAGGCTCGCGAACCTTTGATCCGCCGAACCTATGAGTCTTTGAAGGGTGCAAAGCAGGCAATAGTGCATCTCTACAACTCGACTTCGACTCTTCAGCGCCGCGTTGTCTTCGGGCAAGATAAGGAAGGCATCAAGAAGATCGCCACCGATGCTGCCGAACTTTGTCTCTCCCTTGTAGATACCTTGCCGGGCACCAAGATTTACTTCGAGTATTCACCCGAGTCGTACACCGGAACTGAACTTGAGTACGCACTTGAAGTCTGCAATGCGGTCAATGACATTTGGAAGCCAACACCTAGCTGGAAGACGATTCTTAACTTGCCAGCAACGGTGGAGATGGCCACCCCCAATGTCTACGCCGACTCAATTGAGTGGATGCACCGAAACCTTTCCTACCGAGATAGCGTGATTCTAAGTCTGCATCCGCATAATGATCGAGGTACCGGGGTCGCCGCAGCCGAACTTGGCTACCTTGCTGGGGCTGATCGTATTGAAGGCACTTTGTTCGGAAACGGTGAGCGCACTGGCAACGTCTGCCTTGTGACACTTGGAATGAACTTAGTCAGCCATGGCATTGATCCTATGATCGACTTTTCCGACATCGATGAAATTCGCCGCACCGTGGAATACGCCAACCAACTGCGTGTGCCAGAGCGGCATCCATATGGTGGGGACCTTGTCTTCACTGCTTTTTCTGGCTCGCATCAAGATGCGATCAAGAAAGGCCTAGAGCATCTTGAAAAGGATGCGAAAGCCGCGGGAGTGCCGGTTAAAGATTTCACGTGGGCGGTTCCATACTTGCCCATCGACCCTAAAGATATTGGTCGCTCCTATGAGGCCGTCATCCGCGTTAACAGCCAGTCGGGAAAGGGCGGGGTTGCTTACATCATGAAGCACGAGCATCACCTTGACCTGCCACGGAGGCTGCAAATCGAATTCAGCAAAGTTGTTCAGGCAAAGACGGATGATGAAGGTGGCGAAGTGCTGCCGGAGCAAATGTGGCGCAGTTTCGAAGATGAGTACCTGCCAACGGAATCGGCACCGTGGGGTCGGTTTCGTCTGAGGGGCCTTTCACAAGCCTCCATCCTCGATGAGGATGTACATCTGACCGTTTCAATATCCGACCGCGGTGAAATGCACGAACTCACCGGCCAAGGCAATGGGCCGATCGCAGCATTTCTGGCGATTTTGCAGGACTACGGCGTGGACGTTCGGGTGCTGGACTATTACCAGCACGCGCTGTCAGAAGGTGGAGATGCCAGTTCTGCTGCTTACTTGGAATGCGCGATCGATGGCGAAGTCTTCTGGGGTGTTGGAATCGATCCGAACACGACAACAGCTTCGCTAAAAGCGGTTATTTCCGCGATAAATCGCGCGATCCGATAGGGACTGCCGTTACGGTTAGCCTATGAGCCTTTACCGCGACCATGCGGTTGTAATCCGCACGCAGAAATTGGGCGAAGCTGATCGCATCATCACGATGCTTACACGCGAGCACGGCCGAATTCGTTGCGTCGCAAAAGGTGTTCGCAGGACTAAGTCAAAGTTCGGCGCCCGCCTCGAACCTGGTAGCCACATCGACGTGCAGCTTTTCGTTGGAAAGACTTTTGACACCGTGACGCAGGTTGAAGCAATCGAGAATTTTGGCGATGAACTTTCGCGCGACTATCGACGATGGACAATCACATCTGCAATTCTTGAAACTGCCGAACGTTTTACCTCGCAAGAGCGCGAACCGGCGCTGCAGGAGTATCAGCTCGTAGTTGGTGGACTCAGGGCACTCGCGGAGGATCGCCATGATCCTTCCTTGATCCTGGACGCCTTCCTTCTTCGTTCATTGGCATTGGGCGGATACGCACCTTCAATGACGATCTGTTCGCGTTGCGAAAAGCCTGGCCCGCATCGGTATTTTTCCCTTGTTGGTGGAGGCAGTGTCTGCATTGATTGTCGACCCTCTGCCTGTGCAACACCTGCAGCGGAGACCCTCGAGTTGATGTCGGCATTGCTTAGCGGTGATTGGACGATCGCAGATATGAGTGAAGGAAGAAATCGACGCGAGGCCAGCGGGTTGATTGCGGCCTACCTGCAGTGGCATCTAGAGCGGGGATTGCGCTCTCTGCCGATGGTGGAGCGGGCATGATTCGCCAGCCCAAACCTCATCGTTCGGGAGCACTGCCTCCGAAGTTCGCACCGGAAGTCATTCCGCACCACGTTGCACTTGTGATGGATGGCAACGGGCGTTGGGCACAGGAGCGCGGTTTGCCCAGGACTGCTGGACACGAGGCAGGTGAAGCTGCACTTTTCGATGTGGTCGAAGGGGCAATCGAAATTGGTATCAAAGAGATAAGTGCCTTCGCTTTTTCAACGGAAAATTGGCGACGATCCCCAGATGAAGTGAAATTCCTCATGGGTTTCAATCGCGATGTCATCCGACGAAGGCGCGATGAGATGAATGAATTGGGTGTGCGTGTACGTTGGGTAGGTAGACCTAAGAAATTGTGGACAAGTGTCATTAAGGAACTCGAGACTGCGGAGAAATTGACGGCTGATAATGACGTGCTTACGTTGAATATGTGTGTCAATTACGGGGGTCGCGCCGAAATAGTGGATGCGGCAACTGCTCTTGCCCAGGATGTTAAAGAGGGAAAAATCGACGTTAGTTCGATCACTGAGAAAGTTTTCATTAAATATTTAGATGAACCCAAGATGAGCGACGTCGATCTATTTCTGCGTTCGTCGGGTGAAATGAGGACAAGCAATTTTCTACCATGGCAGTCTGTGTACGCCGAGATGGTTTTTATGGATATTTTGTGGCCAGATGTTGATAGACGAGTTCTCTGGCGCGCAGTCGAGGAGTACGCACTCAGAAATCGCAGGTTTGGGAAAGCATGATGAGCCTTTCTTCCAAGCATCAAACAGGTTATTCTTGGACTTGATGATCAACTGAAGGGCCTAGATGAAAATCGAACGAAGCGTCCATAATGTCGACGAGGGCGACGTTTTCTATGTCGAACCAAGAGGTAACGGTGGTCTAGCCAAACCATCAAAGAAGAAAGTGATCTGGCGAATCACGCCATTTGTGATCACGGCCATCCTCGTGGCGGGGCTGACTCTGGGGATCGTTAAATACACAACTCCACAGCATTTTGGTTTGGCTTTCATAGCCAAGGCGACAAACGGGAAAATGGCCTTGACGCAGGTTCAACTCAGAGACCTTGTTGTCGGGGAAGGTCTGGTCGTCTATTGGCTTGGGCCAGAAGATGGAGCGCTCTATACGCTGACTTCAGTCAACAAAAACCAGAACTATGTCCGTTATTTGCCTGGCGGTGAGGGCCTCAATGATGTCGGTGCTAATTTCCGTGTGATCGGCACTTATGAGGCAAAGGACGCATTCGTGGTCACCCAAAATGATGCTAAGGCGCCAAACGGAGTCGGGTTGATTAGTTCGGATGGCGATGCCATTTTCTACAACACTACGCGGCCACTGAGTGTATATGTGGGGCTCAAGAAGACAGATGATCAGATCGAGCTCTTCAATCCCACAGCGGGACAGGCACTCGCTGACGCCCGCACCTCGGGCATAATCCAGCGTATCCGCTAGTTGTAGAAAATGAGGAAGGGGATTTTGAGGCCGATTCTTCGCTCCGCTGGTCAAAACACACCCCTTATCACAGATTATGTTCACTAAGTGGTAAGGGATGGCTCTGATTTGGTACTCTGGCTGCCGTGAGTTTCGTTTACTCCACATTTGTGCCCTCCTTTCAGGGGGCACTGATCCGTTTTCTGCAGCCAACGAGGAATTTTGAGGTGCGTTATGTTCGCTCTGACCGCCGAGAAATCACAGATCCTTCACTCACAAGAATCGAGCGCTGACGGGCTATTTCTAATGAGGGCCGAGAACAAAAGCGGGAGCATCCAAATCAGAGAAAAGTCAGGGGAGAGCTAAATGCTCGACGGCGGCATCCGGGAGGTCACGGGCATATATGAGCCCGTGAAGAAGGCGCGTTTTCGTCGCTTTGTACCTTACGTTGTCACTGCCCTGATTTTCTCTACAGTCAGTTTTGGCGCCGAGTATTACTTCAACACCAAGCGATCAGCGTCTGAGGAAGTTCTCCTCGTCATGCACGGCGGCAAAGCAGTTGACGCCAATGAGCTTCGCAATGTGGTGCTTGCAAACCACCTGACCGTTTATTGGGTGGGACCAGAGAAAAATGCGAAATACGTGCTTAACGCAGCGGTTTTGAGCAGCATCTCTCTGCGCTACCTGCCAGTAACTGCCTCCCTCACAGACACGACTGCCACCTATCGTGAAGTGGGAACCTTCACATCGCCGAACGCCTTTGAAGTAACCCAGAAAGCTGGAGCACTTCCTAATGGTGTCGGGTTTGTAAACGCGGATGGAAACGCGGTCTATTACGATTCAAGAGATGCCAAGAATGTCTATATCGGGATGAAGGATAAAGATATTCAAGTCGAGATTTTTGATCCCAGACCTGATCAAGCCCTTGCTTCGGCATTAATGGGCAATCATGTGCAACAGATTAAGTGAATCCTAAGTCCTAGCAAGTACTAGTTAGCCCAGTTGGCCCAGTTAGCATTGCGAACAGGTCCCAAATAAATCAGCGCTATGTTCAACCTCGCGGAAACTATATTCATCGGCAACAGCGTCAGCCCATTTCTCGATGGCGCCCCCGTAAATTTCCACTGTCCTACCGCATTTTTTGCAGACAAGATGGTGATGGTGGGCTTCTCCGCAGAGGCGATAGATAGCCTCCCCATCCTCACGGCGAAGGACATCGACAAGTTTTTCTTCTTGAAGACTCTGTAGTGCGCGGTAGATCGTAGTCAGACCGATTCGATCACCCTTGCCAGTAATGAGTTGGTGAACTTCTTGAGCGCTGGCAAATCCGCCGGCTTGCTGCAGGCTTTGGAGAACGCGGATTGCCGACTTCTTCATACGCGGCCAACATGTCCTACGACCATCCACATCGCCACGACGCCGAGGACAGTGGCGAGCATGGTTAATTTGGAAGGGTGGCGGGAGTGGGCTTCGGGCAGAATGTGTGATGTTGCCAGGTAGATGACAAGTCCCGAGAAGACCGCCAAGTAAATACCAAGCAGCGGTTGGCTCAGGGTTATATGTGCACCCAGACTCGCGCCAGTGACCCGCATCAGGGCATCAAGGCCTAACAGCCACAGTGCGCGCTTCTTCCAATGCCCGCCTTTGATGAGAAAGGAGACGGTATTTAGCCCATCGCTAAATGCGTGGGCCAAAATGGCGATGAAGACTGCCAGGCCCAGGCCATGACTGACTTGGAAGGCAACACCGAGTGCGACACCATCTAGGAATACATGCCCACCCATCGCAATACCCCCGAGAGTGCCAGCGATATTGGAGGCGTGGTTGTGCTCGTGGCCGTAATCGGACTCGCTTGGTTCGTGGGATGCGAAAAACTGTTCCGTGAAATGGAGGGCAAAAAAGCCGGCCACAAATGCAATGGAGACGGTGGGGACATTTCCGAACGTTGTGGTGTTGAGGCGAAATACCTCGGGCATAAGGTCGAAGGCGACTAAGCCGAGAAGAAGACCAGCTGCCAGGCCAAGGACCAGGTGAAGGCGGTCGCGGGATCGATGGGCGAGAAAGCCGCCCACGAAAGTGGAGAGGGCGGTAAGGGCGGCCAGACCGACGGCAATGTTCATCGAGACAGGTTACCAGAAATGAAAATGATTGTCGTTTTCATATTTCACGCTTATGAGATGCCAGAGATTGGCCGTGGAGGAAGTAAAGTTGGCGCGAGGTTACAACTACATCGGTTGTGCACCGCCGACAGCCAGCCGGATGGAGAAAATCATGGCCGATCGTTTAGAGACCATAGTTAGCCTGGCCAAGCGCCGGGGATTCGTCTATCCCTCAAGCGAGATCTACGGGGGGCTTCGAGCGGCTTGGGATTACGGACCCTTAGGCATCGAACTCAAGAACAACGTCAAGCGGCAGTGGTGGAAATCGATGGTGACCGGCCGTGAGGATGTCGTAGGCATAGATTCGTGCGTCATTCTTGCCAGAGAAGTGTGGGAGGCATCCGGTCACGTAGCTACGTTCTCCGATCCGCTCACCGAATGCACGGCATGCCATAAGCGATACAGAGCAGATCATTTGGAAGAGGCCTTTGAGGCAAAAAACAAACGACCTCCTGAGTCATTGGCCGAAGTCAATTGCCCGGCATGCGGTAACAAGGGCCAGTTCACTACACCCAAGCAATTCTCCGGCTTACTCAAGACTTATCTTGGACCTGTTGAAGACGAATCCGGTCTGGCGTACTTGCGTCCGGAGACCGCACAAGGAATTTTCATTAACTTCGATAACGTTGCAACAACATCTCGCAAGAAGCCGCCCTTTGGAATTGGCCAAATCGGCAAATCATTTCGCAATGAGATCACTCCAGGAAATTTTATTTTCCGAACGCGCGAATTCGAGCAGATGGAGATGGAATTTTTCGTAGTTCCCGGAACCGATGAAGAGTGGCACCAGTACTGGATAGATACACGTCTTGCTTGGTACACGGATTTGGGGATTGATCCGGCTCGATTGCGCATTTACGAACATCCAAAGGAGAAGCTCTCACATTATTCAAAACGGACCGCCGATATCGAATACAGATTCGAATTCGCCGGAACCGAATGGGGAGAATTAGAAGGAATTGCCAGCCGCACTGATTTCGATTTGAAGGCACACTCGGCTGCATCAGGTAAAGATCTATCCTGGTTTGATCAGGAGAAGAACGAGCGATGGACTCCATATGTCATCGAACCTGCTGCCGGTGTGGATCGCGCGACGCTCACCTTTTTGATGGATGCATTTACCGAGGATGAAGCGCCCAACTCCAAGGGGGTTATGGAGAAACGTTCTGTTCTCAAGATTGATTACAGACTAGCTCCGGTCAAGGTGGCAGTTCTTCCACTTTCGCGCAATGCCGACCTGTCTCCTAAAGCGCGTGATCTGGCTGCACAATTGCGCAAGCATTGGAACATCGACTTTGACGATGCGGGTGCAATTGGACGTCGCTATCGTCGACAAGATGAGATCGGAACACCCTATTGCATCACCGTTGACTTCGACACGATCGATGATCAAGCAGTGACAATTCGTCATCGCGACTCCATGGCGCAAGAGCGCATCGCCCTTGATCAGGTAGAGGCATGGTTAGCGCCACGACTCCTCGGCTCATAAAACCACTTACGCTTCCTCTTGCCAGTGGGGAGCACGCGATAGTTCCGCCAGTTGTTCTGGCACCGATGGCCGGAATTACAAATGCCCCCTTTCGTACTTTGGCGCGAGAGCAAGGCGCGGGCCTATTCATTTCAGAGATGGTGACTGCGCGCGCTTTAATTGAGCGTCGCCCGGAGACTCTTCGCATGATTCTGCCCGGCAAAGGAGAATGGCCCCGTTCTGTCCAGTTGTATAGCGTCGATCCCAACGTTATGCGAGCTGCTGTAACGATGCTTGGCAATGAGAATCTGGCAGATCACGTTGATATGAATTTCGGATGCCCCGTGCCTAAGGTGACTCGAAAAGGCGGTGGCGCCGCGCTTCCATATAAACGTCGACTCTTTAATTCTATAGTCGATGCAGCTGTGGATGCTGCCAAACCATTTGGGATCCCGGTGACAGTGAAAATGCGCATCGGAATTGATAGCGATCACGAAACTTTCTTGGAGGCGGCCAAATCTGCCGCCGATCTTGGCGTCAATTGGGTTGCGTTGCATGCCCGAACTGCCGAGCAAATGTATGAAGGAAAAGCCGATTGGAGTGCCATAGCGCGATTGGTTGAGCACTTGAAGCCAACCGGCGTACCCGTTCTTGGCAATGGAGATATTTGGAGCGGCGCCGATGGCGTGGCCATGATGGAGGAAACGGGTTGCGCAGGTGTAGTTGTTGGTCGCGGCTGTTTGGGACGCCCCTGGTTGTTCAAAGATTTGGCAGCGGCTTTTTCTGGAATTGAGGAGCGGTATCTTCCTTCACTATTTGAGGTTCGCGAGATAATGTTCCGCCACGCCCAACTCATTGTTGAGTATTTCGAATCGGAGGAGCGCGGCTGTCGAGATCTGCGCAAACACATGGCCTGGTATCTCAAGGGTTTTCGCGTCCCCAGCGAGGTGCGCAGAGCCTTTGGAATGGTTTCAACTCTTGCCGAATTGCGAACGTTGCTCGATCAACTCGTCGATCAACCGTATCCCGTTGAGATCGGCAACTCTCCACGAGGGAGGACGAGTCACGGTAGGCCAGTGACCTTGCCTGACGGATGGTTAAAGGATCCTGACGAATTGGCAGAGATCGAAATCGAAGACGCATTCTCGGGCGGTTGAAATGTTCCTATTCAAAGTACTCCGCAAGATCATCAGCGCACTGCTGTTGATCGCAATTGTCGTCCCGCTTTTCACGCTGGGGAAAACTTGGTACACCGCCCACTATCCCAACATTAAAAAATCCGATGTCATTGTTGTTCTCGGTGCGGCCCAATTTAACGGACGTCCAAGCGCGGCACTTCATGCCCGTCTGGTGGAGGCCAAGCGCATTTACGCCCTTGGCTACGCCCCATTGATCATTACCGTCGGTGCGGGAGCACCAGGGGATCGGACAACGGAGGCTGCGTCTAGCAGGGCTTGGCTCCTTTCTCAGGGAATCAAAGCAGACGATGTTCTTTCAGTTCCCAAGGGACGCGACACCTTGGTGAGTACACAGGCCTACATCGCCGAGATGAAGACTCGAAGCATTCATACAGTCATCATCGTTACAGACCCGTATCACTGCCTGCGGGCGATGACCATGGCCACCGATCTCGGGGCCAAAAGTTCATGCTCGCCCGTGCGCACAGGACCGAATTCACTCTTGCAGGTAAACCTTCACTATTTGATCCGCGAAACCGGGGCTTATCTTGCCTATGTCACCCTTGGTCGACGAGGTATCCATCTCAGCGATCACTTAGTTCAGTAGGGTTCATTAAGATGGCGATTGTGAATGGGTATAGCAACCATGACTTAGAACGGTTCGTATCCGAACCTGCCAAGCGCGCCGGGCGGACAGAATTCATGCGCGATCGCGCCCGTGTCATCCATTCGGCATCACTGAGAAGACTTGGCGCCAAGACGCAGGTAGCGGTGCCTTGGGAAAATGATTTTCAACGTACCCGGCTTTCTCATTCACTTGAAGTCGCTCAGATTGGTCGCGAGCTCGGAGATTCACTTGGCGCCGATCCCGATCTTCTGGATACGGCCTGTTTGGCGCACGATCTCGGACATCCGCCCTTTGGTCACAATGGCGAGAGCGCACTTGCTCACATTGCACAGAGCGCAGGAGGTTTCGAAGGCAACGCCCAGAGTTTTCGACTTCTGACACGTCTTGAAGCTAAGACCCTTGATCACACGGGTCGCTCGGCAGGACTCAACCTCACTCGAGCATCACTTGATGCGGTCACTAAATACCCTTGGCAGCATAAAGACGGTCAGATCAAGTACGGCGTCTATCCCGAGGATCTTGAAATTTTTGATTGGATGCGAGAGGGAGCACCTGCACAAAGGCGGTGCATCGAGGCACAGATTATGGATTGGTCAGACGACGTTTCTTACTGCGTTCATGATTTGGAAGATGCACTTGTTGCGGGACAAGTCAGCGTTTCCGATTTCAGCGAAGACCTTCCGCTCTTACATGAAGTCATGGTTCGCGATTACGGCGTTGATGCCACGGAGAACGAAGCACGAGCAGCACTTGGCAGACTCCAGAAGCTTTCTTGCTGGCCTTCCTACTACGACGGAACGCATAAGGGGCTTGCCAGAATCAAAGATTTAACCAGCCAGTTGATTGGAAGATTTGTGTTGTCTGCGGAGTTGGAGACTCGCGCGGTCCATGGAGCAGACGGTCTTGTTCGCTACAACGCAAATTTGGAGGTGCCTCATGATCAGAGAATCGAAGTTGGTCTCCTCAAATCAGTAGCAGGCCTTTACTTGATCGGAACTCCTCTGGCGCAAGATCGCTACGCCAAACAACGGGTGGTTATCTCTGATCTGGTTGAGATGCTCCTGGCAAGTGCACCTGCAACTCTGGATTCGATCTTTTTGGCGGATTGGGAGATGGCCGAAAATGGTGACCAGCGATTGCGAGTGGTGGTGGACCAGGTAGCGAGTCTGACCGACCCGGCCGCATACATCCTTCATGCTCGATTGACCGCGCAGATAGACTCCAATTCATGAGTGGGCGTATCAAGGACGAAGATGTTGCCTACATCAGAGATCGTGCCCCGATTGATGAAATCGTTGGTGACTACGTTCAATTGAAGAACGCTGGCGGGGGTCAGCGCAAAGGTTTATGTCCTTTCCACGACGAGAAATCACCATCCTTCCACGTCACGCCTAGCAAGGGTTACTTCCACTGTTTCGGATGTCAGGTCGGTGGGGATGTCATCGCCTTCGTGATGAAGATTGACCACCTCTCCTTTACCGAGACTGTCGAGCGCCTTGCTGAACGGATTGGCTACACACTCCACTACGAAGAAGGCCGATCTGGAACCACGGCGCCCGCAGGTCAACGGTCCAGACTTATCGCCGCCAATGCCGCGGCTGCAAAGTACTACCAAGAACAACTCAACCTTTCTCCGCAGGCGCAATTTGGCAGAGATCTACTCACTAGACGAGGCTTCGACAAGGATGCCTGCGCATCATTTGAAGTTGGCTACGCGCCCGATGATTGGGATGCTCTAACAAAACACCTGCGCGCACAAGGATTCACCGTTGATGAACTAGAAGTTGCTGGCTTATCCAAGATGGGACAGCGCGGGCCCATTGATCGGTTCCGCAATCGCCTTATCTGGCCGATCCGAGACATATCCGGTGACGTTGTCGGTTTTGGAGCGAGGAAACTTGCCAGCGATGAAGTTGATAACGGACCCAAATATCTCAATACACCTGAGACGCCGATCTACAAGAAGAGCCAAGTACTTTATGGGCTTGATCGGGCAAAGAAAGAGATTGCAAAAAAGAGGCAAGTGGTGATCGTTGAGGGTTACACCGACGTGATGGCCGCTCACCTTGCAGGAGTCACTACTGCCGTTGCGACATGCGGCACCGCCTTCGGCGCCGATCACATCCGCATTCTGCGTCGGCTGCTGATGGATGATGACGCATTTAGAGGCGAGGTGATATTTACCTTCGACGGTGACGCAGCTGGGCAGAAGGCCGCACTTCGCGCCTTCGGCGAGGATCAGAAGTTCGTCACGCAAACTTTTGTGGCAGTAGAGCCAGACGGGTTGGACCCTGCCGAATTGCGACAACAGAAAGGTGATCTTGCTCTGCGGGACTTGATTGCTCGTCGCGTACCACTTTTTGAATTCGCGATTCGAACCGAACTCAATCAACATGATTTGAATACTGCCGAGGGACGGGTCAACGCACTCAACGCGGCCGCACCGATACTCTCACAAATCCGTGACAAATCCCTGCGCCCCGAGTACATCAGATTGCTCGCGGGGTGGCTTGGTGTTGAAGTTGAAACTGTTTCAACCGCGGTCGGACGGGGTGTTCAGGTACAGCCAGCAGAGGAGAGCGTGGCGATTGCCGATACATCTTGGCGGCCCAATCCTTCCGAGCCGCGACTGGCTCTCGAACGTGAAGTCCTCAAGGCTCGCCTGCAAATGCCCGAATTGGTAGTTGATTGGGCTCAGATCGAATTTGATGCATTTACCCATCCGGCCTATAGGCACTTGCGCGTTCTCATCGACGACCACGCCGATTCCAAGGCACGTCTTGACCAGACCGATGACGAGCGC
>JANXZB010000084.1 GCA_025355765.1 Actinomycetes bacterium | reverse complement strand
ACGAGCGTTCATTTACGAGGTTTTTGACTGCATACCCCAATCACGCACTACGGGGATCCAACGAGATTTCGGCTTAGGGCCACTGATTTGGAAGGCTGACACCACCGCTAACAACAGTGCCAGGGTGCAAAACAAGGTTTTTTGGCTTTAGAGGCTTTCCACGCGTAATCAGTGGCAATTATCGACGAAATTGGCGTCCGTTGTCAGCGCATTTAGATATACCTAAACAGTGAATGTGTTACGTGATCCCCCCAAGGGGAGAAAGTGATTCTCGATTTCCCCATGGAATGGATCTATTGAGCAATCAGAGAGTGTCTGTAGATATTGATTACCGATGGTCTTACGAGATGTTTGAGAATGATGCTCCGACTCACCGCATCGTCTTAATGAACTGATATACCGTGGAAAGAAGCCGATTTGAAGATGTGAATGATTATTGAAAACAAATCGAAATTTGTCGAGAAGTGCCATCGCTCATACCCGGCCCACCAGTCTTTCCCGACGTTGTCAGGGAGATAAAACCGATTGGAATTCTTAAAAAAGGGGTCGTATTCCTCCTAGTTTAATTGTCCATTCCGTCCGAATGCTTCACAGTTATGGATCAATCGCGCAAGGAATACCTGGCATTCTTGGCACTAATGCCAGTAACGTATCCAAGCACCATAAGACAGGTTTGACACCCAGGTCTGAAGACTTCGCGACAGCAACTGAGACGAGGTTTAGGAACCGATTATTGCGACCTTTGCTCTCGCCTGAAATCGGATCCGAGGTCGATCTTTCAGGCCGTCGCAAACATCACCGTATAGATTTGCTCCATCTCTTCACCTGTTAAGGCTCGGCGCACGCGATGACTTCGACGAGAGAATGAAATCTCGCTGGCTGGATTCGTGCTTCGCAAACCATTTACTTTTACCGTCTGATAAAAACGTCTCGCCCCTCTAATGAAACCCTCTTCCGCTCCAACCCCGTGGCCCCCCTTTTGATTCACTGAGTCCAGACGAACTTTAAGTGCCAATGGGCGTAAATCCACTGAAGAAATGGCATCGACAGCGACATCCCCAAATGCCACGACCAATCAACGAAAGGTTGTTCGGTACGTTCTCAAAGATTCACGCGAGCAAGCTGCCTCGGCTATTGGCAAGAACTCTCGATGGGTGGGAACTTCCGAACGATTGGAATTCAAGGTGAGAGTGATTTCCAGATCGCCTCTTTCGATCGCTCCGGAGGCCAATAAAGCCTCCAACACCCTCATGCCACTCTCACTCATGAATCCAACCTCCAATCCGTTCAAGGAAAGTCGTGTGAAGTTGCAAGTTCGTCAGGATCTGGGGAGCCATAAGCACAAGGAGCCCGTTTTGTCTGTAAAGAGAAACCAAGATGGTTGGGAATCTAGGACGTGGACTTCACCGGATGTCACCTTTAGACGCCCACGGCTATCGATCCACCGACTGGATCTACCCGCGCCTATTGTCATTAATCCAAATCCGTATCTAAAAAGAGGCGCCTTAAACTGAGTTGCTTGTGGAAGCCCCACCGATATCCGCCTTTTCTCAACCGTAGAAACTTGGAGAAAATGGAGGACGGGAAGCCAGACAGGACGGGAGGGAGGTATTGGGGATTCGTTTTGACCACTCGAGCCCAAAATAGGGGCATGCCTTTCGCGTAAATCAAAGCGGGCCGACCGAGACCACCTGCCATTTGTCTCTTGGGTATCTACCCATGTATTGGTGCGCGAGAGGGGATTTGAACCCCCACACCCTTGCGAGTACACGGACCTGAACCGTGCGCGTCTGCCGTTCCGCCACTCACGCCTAATGAAAGGCAGATTAGCACCATTAGGCTGGCACCTAGGAATTTTGTACTGTTGAAGGAAGGGCGAGATGACCACGTCACGTTTCGCCATTGCTGCGCGTTCTGTTGTCGGGCTGGTGCGAGCCGACAATGAAGACTCTGCCCTTCTTCACCCAAACTTGATTGCAGTGGCAGATGGAATGGGTGGGCACGCCGGCGGCGAAGTCGCATCCTCAATTGCCGTGAAGACGCTCTCTGATCTCACTTCAGTTCTTGAGCACGAAAATATTGACCCAGATTCGATCGAAGATCTCTTATCGAGGGCTCTTCAAGGTATTGACAGTGAAATCGGAAGGGTCGCCGGAGAGAACGTCCATCTCACCGGAATGGGAACAACACTCAGCGCGCTAGCACTCTATGGCCCAGTAGACGCGCCGAAGGTTGCACTTCTTCATATTGGAGATTCTCGCTGCTACCGACTGCGCGGAAATAGTTTCACTCAACTAAGCCACGACCACACTGTTTTGCAGGAACTCCTTGACCAGGGATCTTTGAGTTTAGAGGAAGCACACGAGCACCCTCAGAGATCTTTTCTCACTCAGGCTCTCATGGGCGAGGGACCCCTCGCCCCTGTGCTTATGGTGTACGACGTGAAACCAAAGGACAGATTCCTGCTCTGTAGTGATGGTCTCTCGAGTTCAGTTGGAGAGAAGGAAATCAAAGCAGGAATGAAGATCAGGGACCGCGAAAGTGCGGCCACCTATTTGATCGACGCTGCCTACACCGCGGGAGCACCTGACAACGTGACCGTTCTTCTGGCTGACGTTGAAGCAAATGCGCAACCTTCCTCCCTCACCTTCTTGGGCTCTGCAAAATGAAAAAACTACTTGGGGACCGATACAGACTCGGTGAAATGATCGGCACTGGCGGGATGGCCGATGTTTACATCGCCGAGGACGTGCGCCTGTCGCGCAAAGTAGCGATAAAAGTTCTCCGCAGTGATCTTGCAAGAGATCCCTCTTTTGTTGCACGGTTCCGTAAAGAGGCATTTGCTGCTGCTGGGCTTAACCACCCTGGCATCGTTGCGGTATATGACTCAGGGGAAGTACCCGCCCCTTACATTGTCATGGAATTGGTCTCAGGCCACACCCTTCGCGAATTAATTCATCAAGGCGAGCATCTTC
>JANXZB010000028.1 GCA_025355765.1 Actinomycetes bacterium | reverse complement strand
ACCGCCAGTCGTTGAGCCCAGCGGAATTGACTCACAACCCACCACCGCACCCAACTTTGGTATGACAGATGATTGGGAAGAACACCCTGATGACGTTGCTAATACGGCTAGCAATATCGCCGACCGGCTGACCCAAGAGCGTTTCATTTGAAGTCCGCGTCGTCTTTGACCAATGCACGCGCAAGCACGGGATCCATCTCGCCAATGCCAGCAGAAGGGCACAACTTCTCCAAGGGACAGGCACCACAGGCAGGTTTGCGAGCATGACAAATCCGGCGCCCGTGCCAGATCATTCGCTGTGACAAGTTGGTCCACTCTTCCTGCGGTATCAAAGCGCCGACTTCGAATTCGACTTTCACTGGATTCTGCTCCGTTGTCCAGTGAAAACGTCGGCTTAATCGACCCAAATGCGTGTCCACCGTAATACCTGGCACTCCGAATGCGTGCCCTAACACAACATTTGCCGTTTTGCGGCCCACTCCAGGAAGGAGAACCAATTCTTCCAAAGTGTTCGGGACTTCTCCTCCGAAATCGGCGACGATTTTCATGGCCAGACCCTTGATGTTCTTGGCCTTGGCCCGGAAGAAGCCCGTTGAGTGGATCAGGGTCTCTATCGAGTGCAAGTCGGATTGCGCGAATTCGCGCACGTTTCGATACTTCTTGAAAAGGGCCGGCGTGACGGTATTTACCCGCTTGTCGGTGCACTGCGCTGAGAGCACCGTTGCCACCAACAACTGCAAAGGGTTGGCGTAATCAAGTTCGCAATGAACGTTCGGGTAGGTCTGGCAAAGGATTTCGTACATGGCTCGGGCCCTTTTCACCGAGCGAGCGTCAGCCACCACGCGACGAAGATTACGCGTTTAGGGCTGAAGGGGGTGAAACTTCTGGTCTTTTGCTAGTAAAGTCCCCCCCGTGACTCAAGATGAAGCGATCGTTCGCCGCGCCCCACTGTTTACTGCCCTAGATGATGATGCTGCTGCCTCTCTGCGTGCGACGATGGAGACAGTCAGACTGGCCAAGGGAGCAACGCTTTTTTCTGAAGGCGACCCAGGTGAGCATCTCTACGTCATTGTCGAAGGAAAGTTAAAGCTCGGAACTTCAAGTGGCGACGGACGAGAGAATTTGCTTTCAATTCTCGGACCCGGCGAAATGTTCGGAGAACTGTCACTCTTTGATCCAGGGCCTCGCACTTCCACTGCAACTGCAGTAACCGATGTTCGCTTGCTTAGCCTTGGACATGATCAAGTAATTCCTTGGGTTACGCGCCATCCTCAGGTTGCCCTGGATCTCCTTGCACGTTTAGCGCAGCGTTTGCGTCGAACAAACGAAGTAGTTGGAGATTTGGTTTTCTCCGATGTTCCAGGTCGTGTCGCTAAGGCACTCATTGATCTAGGCGAGCGTTTCGGAAAAGAAACCGATGAGGGACTCTACGTCCACCATGACCTGACTCAAGAAGAGCTTGCGCAACTTGTCGGCGCATCCCGCGAAACGGTCAACAAAGCCCTGGCAGACTTTGCCAGCCGCAACTGGATACGCCTCGATGGTCGCGCAGTACTCATAATCGATGTTGACCGCCTAAACAAGCGCGGTCGCTAGCTAACTTCTTAGTTCGACTGTTAGTTCAATCTCAACGCAGGAATCCATGGGTAATTCAGCAATTCCTACCGCAGATCTGGCATGTTTTCCTTCTTCGCCCCAGATGTGCAGAAACAACTCGCTTGCGCCATTGACAACGGCAGGTTGATTGATGAATCCGGAAATGCCATTGACATAGCCGACAACACGAACAACTTTCACAATGTCATCAACATCGGCAACCGTCGCCACTGCACCTAGGCAATTGAGGGCACAGATCTGAGCCATCTCCTTTGCTTGCTCAACGGTAACGGCGCCTCCAACTTTTCCCGTTAAAGAAATCTTTCCGTCAACTAATGGCAATTGTCCGGCGGTGAAAACGAGATTGCCTGTGCGAACCGCCGGAACATATGCGGCAATGGGTTTTGCTGCGTTCGGAAGTTTTAGTCCAAGCTCAGCGAGTTTGGCGCGAACGTGACTCATTTGATTTCTCTTTTCATGTAAGCAACGAGTTGATCGCCGCCGCCAGGTCCTGGTATGACCTGTACGAGTTCCCAGCCATCTGATCCCCAGTTATCAAGAATCTGTTTTGTAGCATGGGTTAGCAGTGGCACAGTCACGTATTCAAATTTCATACTTCTTCTCCCTTATGCCAGTGCGGCTTTTACGGCGGATGAAACAGTAGCGCCGTCGGCCCTACCGGCAATCTTTGGTGACAACACCTTCATAACCGGGCCCATTCCCGCTGGACCTGATGCCCCCGTTTCAGTAATGGCATCTTTTATCATCTGGGCCAATTCAGCCTCACTGAGTTGAGCAGGCAAATACCTAGCAATGACCTCGCCCTCGGCACGCTCTAGAGTGGCCTTTTCCGCGCGATCGCCTGCATCGAAGGCTTCGGCCGCCTCGCGACGTTTCTTCGCCTCGCGCGAGAGTACGGTGATGACTTCAGCATCAGTCAACTCGCGAGCGCTCTTGCCGGATACCTCTTCGTTGGTAATGGCGGAGAGCACCATGCGGATGGTTCCTGATGTGATTTCATCACGTGAGCGGATGGCTTCGGTAAGGTCTTCCCTGAGTCGTTCCTTGAGTCCCATGAGGGTATCTTCTCATGAGAATGAAGAGGCGAATTTGGATTAGGGAGATGCGATGGCATTTGTAGTGAGGGAGGTGGAGATTCCGATCCTGCCTCAGGGACACGAGCCCATTCGGATCGTGCATTTCTCAGATTTGCACCTGACTCCCTCATGCAAGCGCGAGATTGCTGACATCAAGAGTTTCATAGATCTCAAACCGGATTTAGTCATAAGCACCGGAGATTTCCTCGGATCTATCGACGCGGTGCCCGTTGCGCTGGATGCGTTGGATCCACTCCTAGATATTCCAGGACTTTTCGTCTTCGGGTCCAACGATTACTACGCCCCCAGGATTAAGAATCCTCTTGGCTATCTAATGCCAGATAACGGCAAGCGAATCCACGGAGATCCCATGCCTTCCCACGAACTTGCCGACGGGCTGACAAAGAGAGGCTGGCGAAATCTAAATTTCTCTCGCGCCCTACTCGAAATCAAGGGGACCACTATCGAGGCACGTGGAACCGATGATGCCCATCTTGAACGCGACGACTACTCACTTGTCGCAGGTGAACCCAATCCCAAAGCCGACGTTGCAATCGGAGTCACTCACGCGCCGTACAAACGAGTGCTTGATGCCATGGGTGCCGATGGACTCCTAGCTATCTTCGCCGGACACACTCATGGCGGGCAAGTTCGTTTACCTTGGATTGGCGAGAGCCGAGCCCTTACAACCAACTGCGATCTTCCAACATGGCGGGCAAGGGGATTGACCCGTTTTGGAAGAGAGCCGTGGCTTCATATTTCAGCAGGCATGGGAACTAGTCCGTATGCCCGAATTCGCGTGGCAAGTCCACCCGAAGTTTCAATAGTTACGTTGATTGCGGACGAACGAAAATAACTTTGGTCGGGGTGACAGGAATTGAACCTGCGACCTCGTCGTCCCGAACGACGCGCGCTACCAAACTGCGCCACACCCCGCTTCGCCAATCCTAGGTGCCTTCCGTAAGGATTTGAACTTACTGCCATCCCTTACGACGCGCGCTACCAAACTGCGCCACACCCGAATGGAATCGAGTTTAAGGGGTTGAGCGAGTGAAACTCAAGCAGGTTTGCGTACAGCAAAAGTCCAAAACGGCTCGACATCGGAAAACTTCAAGGTGGCGACGTCAAAGCCTGCCTTCACTATCATTTCCGAAATCTGAGCCTTCGAAAACCGCTTCTCAAGTGAGGTACCAAATCGGTCATACGCATCATTTCGCATCACATAGAAATTCAAATCCTTGTAGTGATGCAATGGGATATTTTTCGAGCTCCGCCCCACTTTCTCCACTAACTTTGATAACTTAGCCAATGGCAAGTAAACCAACACCGCAATGACTTCGCAAACAGCTCTCCTGGGGCGGTACGGCAACTTCGAAATTCCGAATCGGAATTTATCTGAAATATTCCATATCAATCTGTAGATGATTGGCTTATTCTCAAGAGAGTAGTATAAATAGCAAAGAAAATATCCGCCTGGTTTGATTTTCTTGAAGATGTCCTGAATACCAAGTCCAGTATCAGGTAGATGGTGCAATACGCCAAGGGAAACCGCTAGATCAAGAGAATCGCCAGGCACCTGATTTTCTGAAACCGTCTCATTTAGCAGGCGGACACTGTCGTTCTTGTTAAAACGTTGCTGCAAAACTGTAAAGGATTCCTTTCCAGGCTCGACCAGCCATAGTTGACTGGCATAGTCGAGAAGGAAATGTGCCCATCGGCCACTTCCGGCCCCAAAGTCTGCGATTACGTGGTTGCCTCGTTGCAGAAATTCATTTGGAAGGGGGGAAACGTATGCTGCAAATTGTTCGCGGACTTCTTCCAATCTGTCGGAATCTAGATAATTAAATGTCTTCCATTCCCCACCAAAATGGGAAATCACGTGATCGTCTCGGTTCTTATCTTCTTCCATGTCGCCCGATCTCGATGTATGTCTCATCCTGCGGGCAAAGTCTAGCCGATATCCATCGTGGCGCAGGCTTTGCTCTCTAGGATTCTCCTATGTTAAGAATTGCCGTATGCCAATTGCCCCTCAATATTGAAAATATCGATGAAAATATCAGATTAGCAAATTCGGCTATTCGGGGAGCAGCAACGCAGGGCGCAAGATTGGTGGTGCTACCCGAACTAACAAATTCTGGCTGCGTATTCAAAAATATTGCAGAACTTGAAGAGCGAGCGACCACTCTGGATGGGCAAATATTGCAAGAATGGATTTTCATCGCTAAAGAAATGAATCTCACTCTCGTCGCAGGATTGGCAATCAAAGACTCAGGTCATTTTTATAATACTTCGATAATCATTGACTCGAGTGGGCTCAGAGGATGGTATAAAAAAGTTCATCTCTGGGGTGATGAATCTGACTATTTCACCGCGGGTGACGAACCACCACTGATTGTCGAAACCGACATTGGAAGAATCGCAACCATGGTCTGCTACGACATAGAGTTCCCCGAGTGGGTACGGCTAACAATGCTTGCAGACGCACAAATTCTGGCTTTACCGCTAAATTGGCCAGATAGTGACCGCCCTAGCGACCAAACTCCCCTGGCGGCAGTTTTAATACAAGCAGCTGCAGCTCAAAATAAACTTATAGTCGCAGCAGCGGATCGCACTCGGACTGAGCGGGGGATTATTTGGGCTGGCTCAAGTGTCATCACCGACAGTGATGGGGTAATACGGATAATCGCAGACCAAGAAGATCAGAGCGAGGCGCAGGTGCTGGTCGTTGACCTCGAAGTTCCTTTGAATAGAAAGATGGGCCCGCGCAATGATGCCAGAACCGATCGCCGACCTGATCTCTATAAGGAAATATTGCAACATTAATGCGTTTAGGATTGCCTCATGTTGAGAATTACGGTCTGCCAATTACCCCTTGATATTGAAAATGCCGAGGGAAATATCAAATTGGCAAATATGGCTATCCGTGATGCCTCAAGTCAAGGTGCGAAGTTGGTGGTCCTACCCGAACTTACAAACTCTGGCTACGTCTTTCGGACCCTCGCCGAACTTGAGGAGCGCGCCACGACATTGAATGGGGCCATCATAAAAGAATGGGAATCACTTGCTGCCCGATTGAAACTAGTGCTGGTGGCTGGTTTGGCAATCAAAGATGAAGGCCACTTCTACAATTGTTCAGTAATCATTGATTCGAGTGGACTCCGAGGGTGGTACAAAAAAGCTCACCTCTGGAACGATGAAGTAGATTTCTTCACACCAGGAGATGGCGCACCACTAGTTGTCGACACGGATCTGGGAAGAATCGCAACGATGGTTTGCTACGACGTTGAGTTCACCGAGTGGGTCCGACTGGCAATGCTCGACGACGCAGTCATCTTGGCTCTGCCAACAAATTGGCCCGATGGTGGCCTACCTACGGAACCAACCCCACTGGAGGCAGTGCGCGTACAAGCGGCGGCTTCTCAAAATAAGTTGGTTGTCGCTGCTGCAGACCGAACCGGAGTGGAGCGCGGAGTCGCTTGGACGGGATCAAGCGTCGTGGCCGACAGCGACGGAGTCATCAAAGTCATTGCGGATAGAAAGAAACTAAATCAGATACAAATACTCGTCGCCGATGTAGAAGTTCCGACTGATCGAAAGATCAGCCCTAGAAACGATGTCAGAGCTGACAGAAGACCAGATCTTTATCGGGGAATACTAAGGAAATAGTTACCCTACTTTGCGAACGCGCTGAGCAACTCATAGATTATGTGTGATGCGGCAATACCAGTTATTTGCGCATGATCGTAAGCAGGAGCCACTTCAACTACATCGGCCCCGATCAAGTTCAACTGCGAGAAGGAACGTAAAACAGCAAGTAACTCACGGCTGGTAAGTCCACCTGCCTCGGGCGTTCCGGTGCCTGGTGCGTGCGCGGGGTCGAGTACATCGACGTCAATGGAGACATACGTTGGACGGTCACCGACGCGATCGAGAATCCTCTCAATCGCACCTTTGGCCCCAAGATCTGCGAATTCAATGGAAGAGAAAATGTCGAAGCCCAAATTTTCATCGTCAACCAAATCCTTTGCCGAGTACAACGGCCCCCTGGTGCCAACGTGGATAGAGCCCTCTTTGTCGATCAGACCTTCCTCAGATGCACGTCGGAATGGGGTTCCGTGCGTGTATGCCGCCCCAAAATATGTATTCCAGGTATCCAGGTGGGCATCGAAATGCACCACGCTGATAGGGCCGTGCTTGGATGCCAGAGCGCGCAACAAGGGAAGTGCAATCGTGTGGTCTCCACCAATCGAGATAATTCGATTGGCCCTTTCATGGATTTCACGACTTCCCTTTTCAATATCCTTAATTGCCTCTTGAATATCAAATGGATTGACGGCCAAGTCGCCAGCATCGACAACCTGATGTGATTCAAACGGTGACACTTCTTGACCTGGATTGTAGGGACGGAGCAATCTCGAAGATTCGCGCACATGTGAAGGGCCAAACCTGGCACCAGGACGGTAACTCACACCAGAATCAAATGGGATACCGATAATCGCAGTATCGACGTTGGACACTTCGTCGATCCCTGGAAGCAACGCGAAGGTCGCGAGACCTGCGTAGCGAGGGACTTTTGTGGCATCAACTTGTCCGACAATGCCGTTATTGGAAATCCTAGGAAGTTTGCTCACTTCTACTGCCCTCCTGCAAATGTGGGATCCAAACTAAGGTGCTCGTGAACACCAAGCCATTTTCCGTCGAGCAACTGGAAAACTATTGTCTCTCTTTCGCCTGTATTAATCACACCATCGGCGTTATTCAATTTCGTCCGTACTTGGTGCGCAAATACCGCTACGTTCTGCGTTAAAACTGTGATGCTTCCATTCAAGGACGAGCAAGCAAGCACCTTGAACCCCGTTGCCTCCCAGGCATTCCATTCATCTTCGTACTCGGCTCGATTCTGAAAGACTCGATCAGAGTTGTAAAAAATGAAAGTTGCATTGGCTGCAAAAGAATCGAAATAGCGTTGCCGATCATGGGTTGCGAATGCAGCGACAAGTTCTCTCGCCGCCGCATTCACATCTTCGGCTATACTTATCGCAACATCTCTTTGTTCTTCAGAGCCAACTCACTTGCCTCAATTGCGGCCTTCTCGGTATTCAGATCTAGTGAGCGAGTCAGGAAGTAATACAGTGCGCCTGCTACTACCAATCCCAACGCCCATGAGATATCAACGTCTTTTAACCATTTGGCGCCGACGCTCTCGTAGAAGCTTGGAATGAACATAAATGGAATTTCAACCGCGATCCCAACAAAGTATGCAAAAATGCCCTTCGCTCCCCAACGTCCGTAAATGCCGCTTGGCTTGAAGAAATCTGCAATCGCGAATTTACCGTGGCGGACCGCATAGAAGTCGATCAGGTTTACCGACGTCCATGGAGCAAGAAGATAAAGCATCACGATGAGGGAGTTGTTCAATGCTGCCGATGCTGAAGAAATACCAATGCCGAATGCCAGCCAGAGTACGCCGAGCCCCACGATTGTGTAGATACGAGCCTTGGCTCCGGCGGGAACCGGGCGGAACGAATCGATCGCAGTCACCACCGAAAGCATCCCACTGTATGCATTGAGCCCCATTGTGGCCACAAGAGCAAGTACAGAGAGAACGGCCAAGATGTTGCCTACGTTTCCAATTGTGTTATTGCCTGCGTCATGAATTCCTTTGAGGGCATCAGTTGCTCCGAAATGAATTGCGAGCCAAGATCCCAACGGCATCAGCCACATTGGCGATCCGGCGGCACCTATGAAAACAGCCTTGATAATCGAACTTGGACGAGTGTCTTTTGGAAGATAGCGTGTGTAATCCGAAACATATGGCGCGTAAGTGATGTTGTAGGACGCTGCGATTGCGAACATTGAGAAGAAACCCGCGTACGAGAACACTCCCTTGTCGACTGCGGTGCCACCTGCGTTGCCGGACATGATCCCGATAGTCAGAATCATCCAGAACGGAAGTGAGGACCAGAAGAGAATCTGGAAAACCTTATGCAACCAATCGTGTCCATAGATCGCAAGTAGGACTGCAGCCACTGAGATGACTACAGCGACTACGGTCATGTTCCACTTGAAAATATCTTTAAGGCCGATTTTAATGATGACAACATCGACTACATTGAAAGCAACAAAAGTGAAGATCGTCGCGATGAGCGGGAAGACGACCCCGACATACCCGAATTGGGCTCGCGACTGAATCATCTGAGGTAGACCCAGCTGAGGGCCTTGAGCAGCGTGGGCGGCCATGAATAGAGTCCCAAACAAGATGCCGGTGATAGCGGCGATAGCAGACCACAATAAATTCAGGCCGAATACTGGTCCTAGTAAGCCAATAGCAACTGTGAAAGGTTGAAAGTTGCCGAGGAACCAGAACGGGCCTTGGCGCCAGACCTTGCCATGGCGCTCATCCGTTGGAACAAAATCAATGTGATGACTTTCAATTGCTCCGGATTTTTCCGACATGAAATTCCCTCCCAGAAACTCGTTAATCGAGCCTATACCTCACTCGCTAAGAATCTAATAGGTACTTTCACTATTCGGAAAATTCTTTGGCCAGCAATTCCGCGATCTGAGCGGTATTGAGTGCCGCTCCTTTGCGAAGGTTATCTCCACAAACAAATAAGTCGAGTGCCATCGGACTGTCGATGCTCTTTCGGACGCGACCAACCCATGTCGGATCAGTTCCAACAACATCGGCCGGGGTTGGAAACTTATAGTTCTCGGGGTCATCCACCAACTTCACTCCGGCAGCATTCTGCAAAATGTCTTGCGCGGCCTTGCGTGAGGGTTCTTTGCCAAACACGGCATGCACGGTTAGGGAGTGAGTGGTTATCACAGGAACGCGCACGCACGTTGCCGCAACTTTGAGGTCCGGCAATCCAAGAATCTTTCTTGACTCGTTGCGCACCTTGAGCTCTTCAGATGAATAACCATCTGGCTGCAATGAGCCGGCCCAAGGAACAACGTTGAG
>JANXZB010000015.1 GCA_025355765.1 Actinomycetes bacterium | reverse complement strand
TCGACACGGCGCGGGTGCTATTGGTTGATTCAACAACGACGGCGAGCACGGCTGAAGTTCGAGTAAGAGTGGAGATTCCATCAGGGAGTGCGTTAGGAGATGTCATGACAGAGGATCACACAATCCGCCTGATCAAATCTGGCGGGCGATGGTTTATCATGGGAATTCCTTGGCCGCTCTATGACTGCGGGATGTACACGAAATGATCGGCGCATTTACGGGCTTTTTGATCCCGATCGCAACTATCGCCTTTATCATTTTCGGAATACGGAAACTCCGATCTGGCGATGCTCACGGCGCACTCCAGGGTCACTCTGTTCGGCGATTCTTTCAATATCTACTTTTGTACTGGTTGATCGTTGTCAGCGCCCTGGGACTTTCGGGATTGCTTGGACGCGTTCTTGAGGCCTCGACGTTGGTTGTGGGCGATAAGACTGACTTGGCACGCAACCTCTCATTTGTCGTCGTAGGAGTTCCACTCTATATAGTCCTAGCAATCTGGACGCGGCGACGATTCACCGAGGATGCATCCGAAGCCAAATCTTTTGGTTGGGGCTTCTATGTCACGATGACTTCGGTTACGTCTCTGGCTGTGGTGATGTTTGCCTTGCATGACATGGTTGGTTGGGCGGTTCGTGTCGAAGACTTCCGAGCTCCGGCGTTAGCGCGGTTGATCGTATGGGGTGCCGTTTGGGGATTGCATTGGTGGGTACACGTGCGTTCGACCCCACTTGCAAGTTCAAGGGTGCACCATCTACTCGGTTCCTTGATCGCACTTGGAACGGTCGTCGTCGGTGTCGATCAATTGATCTCGGGTGCGATTCAAAGATTCTGGAATTTCGGGGGAGACGCGATCTTCCTCTCCCACAGGGATTCGATTCTTCAAGGCGCAACGACACTCATTGTTGGAGCCCCCATTTGGTATCTCTACTGGATAAGGAACTACTCCAAGGCAAGGCGGGATCCACTCTGGTTTATCTATGTGTTGTTAGCGGGCGTGGGCGGCGGACTCCTTGTATCAATCGTGTCAGCAAGCACCGTCCTCTACAACGTCCTTGTTTGGTATATCGGCGATGCCGGAACTACGGAAGCTGCGACGCATTTCCACGACGTCCCAGCCGCATTCGGCGCGGTCTGCGTTGGCGTGATCACGTGGTGGTATCACCATGCAATTCTGGAAGAAGATCGCAAGGCGATACGAACCGAAGTTCAACGGGTGTATGAGTATTTGATGGCCGGTATTGGTCTCCTGGCTGCTGCAGGGGGATTAGCCATGATTCTCGTGGCCCTGGTTGAAACCCTGACGAGCAGTTCGGTGATCTCTGGTAGTGGCGCTACGAATGCGTTTCTTGCAGCGGTCACGCTACTTATTGTCGGTACTCCGGTCTGGTGGATTTTTTGGCGAAGAATATCGATCGCCGTCAGGTTGTCGCCAGAGGCAGAACATGCCTCTCCAACTCGACGCATATACCTCTTCATCCTCTTTGGAGTGGGGGGAATAGTCGCAGTTGTCACCTTGCTCGTCGGCGTCTTCTTCATCTTTGATGACATCTTCAAAGGTAGTTTTGGTCAAGAGACTATTCGCCGAATTCGTTTTGCCCTTTCGACACTCATTACTACCGGGGCGATCGCTGGATATCACTGGCTTATATATCGCTCCGAACGCGATCTCATGATCGCCGGAGTTCGTGGACCCGGTCTGGTAATTCTGGTCGGACCCAAAGATGCCGAGCTTGCACGCACCATCTCCAAAATGACCGGCGGGCGAGTGCAATCTTGGACGCGAAAGGATGATCAAGCGGGGACTTGGTCAACGGATGAGGTCATACAGGCGTTGGAGCAGAGCAAAGATAAAGCGATAATTCTTCTTGCCGAGTCAAATGGCTTGCGGCTAATTCCTATCGAGCACGGATAACCTGGTCAGCATTTTCAAGAAGTATCTCGTCATGGGTGCTTGTTATGACAAGACCTCCTTTGTCTACAAAATCAAGAAGCAATTGAGCCGCCTCCAGACTTCGTCGTTCGTCCATTTGAGTAGTCGGCTCATCGAGTAGGAGAATTGGCTTGCCTTCAGCCAAGATCTTCAGGAGTTCAATTCTGGCGCGCTCACCGCCGGAAAATGATGAGAGTGGACGGTTCATTCGATTCTTAAGAGCGGGCTCTATGCTTACCCGCAGCCCACCGAAGTGGTCGAACAGTGAAATGTTTGCCAGGGCGCTCCCACCCTGCCCAAGAAATCCAACTGATTCTCTTCGCACCTGCGCTCGATCCGATCTCGACAGTTCTCGTATCGAACGGCCGTGAATGTAAACCTCGCCCACCGTGGGATCTTGAATCCCGCAGAGAATTCTGAGCAGCGATGACTTACCAGAACCTGAACCCGAAGAGAGTGCAATCAGTTGACCGCTGGAACCTTCAATGTTCATGTCGGAGAAGATCGTCTTGCCTCCATAAGAGAGGTTCAGATGTTCCCCGCGGAGGAGTGAATGTCGAACCGACCCAAGATTCTGGGCGTTCCGTCTTGGTGGATGGGGAGTGGTATCTCGGACGCGCATCCAACCAAAGGGATCGACGACGCTCTCCTCATCCTGGCCCGGAAGCCACTCCTCGCTGACGCGTCCCTCTCGAATTTGCACGACTCGACTTGCGTACTTTTCAGCCCGTGGATCATGGGTTACCAGGATGACACTTGCACCTTCTGCGTGTGATTTGAGCAAGGTGTACATGATCTCGGCAGAAGTATTGTCCAATTCCCCACTTGGCTCGTCAGCGATCAGCACTTTGGGATTCGTCGCGATGGCAGCCAAAAGGGAGCCGAACTGCCGTTCCCCCGCTGAAAGTTGATTGGCATAACGGTCTGCCAGATGTTCAAAGCCGTGGACCTCCAACAGATCCTTCGCGGATCGTCTAGCCGATGAGCGAGTCTGCCCGACAAGCGAGTATGCCAGTGCGATATTTTCAAGAATCGTGATGTCAGCTAAGAGGTTGCCCCTCTGGTCAATGCTCGAAACGAATTCTCTACGCAATTTAAGGGGGTCAATTTTGGCGATGTCTTGATCTCCCACAAAAATCCCTCCGGCCGTCGGGGTGAAAAAGCCAGTGAGGAGTTTAACCAAGGTAGATTTGCCAGAACCGTTGGGGCCCTTGATAACGAGACATTCCCTCGGGCCAACCGTCAGATGAAGACCACGCAGCGCAACAACTGGCTCGTTGTTGCTCTCATAGATGTAGAAGAGATCTTCTATACGAATGTTCACGCTCATGATTTCACCATCGTGCTCTCATCAAAGAAACGACGGGCGATGAGGAAGCTCGCGACTTCACCCAGTGACATGGCTGCGAGGAGCGCAAGGGTAATTGACGTATATGGCGTGGAATCGGAGATGAAGAAGTGTCCGACAACGACGCCAATTCCTGTCCCTAGGAGAAGTGCAACGGCGGTACTCAGCCGAGACGCTTTCTTAAGTGATTGTCTTAACTCTCGCGGACTATACCCACTTGCCTCAAGTTGAAACAGAACACTCCTGCCTTCGCGGTAGAGCAACGGGAGAGCTGAAGCAAACATGAAAATCGCGAGCAAAAGTGCATAGAAGATAGCAACCCTGTACGCACCGCTGAGCCCCACTTTGACTGGATCTGCTCTGAGCTCTCTGGCTACATTCTGTTGACTCTTCGCTAACAAGTCTCTATACGGTGAATTCGCCAATTGCGCCAGGTACTGATTTGGATGTGATGTCGATATCCAGAGTTCGATCGGGTCGGTTGCGCCTAAGTCGCTCTGTCCGATCTCATTTTGTAGTTGGCTTAAATCCATTATTGCGAACCGGTCGCCTGCGGAAGGGAAAACTTTTGCTACCGCCCCGATTCGAACTTGAAAGTAGTCACTGCTAGCCCCAGTTAGGGTCAGCGTCCCGTGGGTAGCCAATGCTGCAGTAACTGGGTCAACAATGACTTGCGGAACATCTGCTTTGGTCGTTGGGCGGAGGTAGAGACTTCCACCGTTGAACTCGTACGGAAAATTCACTTGATGCCAGTCTCTATTCGGCAAAGTCTGTAAGTGGCCGTCAAAGGAGACGGTCGCAATGCTTCCTAATCCCTTCAGCATGGGTACCGAGAAATTTCCTTCTCCCATTGCGTGAAGTCTTCGTGAAAGATAATCGGATGTTTCGCGGAATTCGAAGGCTATGAGGGAGCTCCCGGTCGGAACCTGTCCAGCTAATGTCAGAGTGCGTGCGCCTTCGTGACCAACGAAGATTGCACTTATATGTGTTCCATTCGGAGTTCGGAACCACCCCAGCAAGTCCACTTCCTTCGGGATGTTTCGCAAAGTGACAACAATTTTGCTTGTCGCACCAACATTGAGTCCTTGCTCAACGCTCGTTTGCGTTGGCGAGATCACGGTGGAAAGTTTGCGAAGTGAGTCATCTGGCATCGCTTGCAGAGCCGCGGGAGGAATTCCGATGAGTGAGAGCGTGTCCGAGACTGAACTCTCGTTTCTCACCGCTGTGCCAGAGCGGAGGATCGGATAGGCCCGCGAATTTCTAACTAACTTTTCGTAGGCTTGGACGCTGCCAAGATCCAACGGTCGAATCAATTCTGGCCCAGTCTTGAGCGATATATCCAGCGGCACTTCATCTCTTGATTTGGCGGTCACATCCCTTGATATCCCCGAATCAAAGGAGAGCGCTATCAGGGCCAGAATGCTTGCAAGAGTCAATATTGCCGTCACGCCTTGCCACATTGCAACATGCTCGCGGAAAAGTATGTATGCCAGGTGGCTTCGATTTCGCCAATACAGACTCGCCCAGCGCAAGGTGAGGTATCCGATCAGGGCAGGAATCACGGTGTAGGCAAAGGGGACGAGCCAGAAACGCAA
>JANXZB010000003.1 GCA_025355765.1 Actinomycetes bacterium | reverse complement strand
CGGGCCATCAAACGAATTCCATTTCCGCACATTTCAGCGACGGAGCCGTCGGCATTTCGATAGTCCATGAACCAGCGGCCGTCCTTCTTTGTCATACGTATCAATCCATCTGACCCGATGCCGGTTGCCCGTTTGCAGATTGCAGCAACCTGGGATGGCGAAATAGAGATTTGTTCGTCAGGATCGAAAACAAGGACGAAATCA
The DNA here is from genome assembly GCA_025355765.1 of Actinomycetes bacterium. Taxonomy (GTDB): domain Bacteria; phylum Actinomycetota; class Actinomycetes; order Nanopelagicales; family Nanopelagicaceae; genus QYPT01. The sequence goes on along the minus strand of JANXZB010000003.1, from coordinate 1,968 downwards.
TTTTCGGTGCCATGGCCGTACGTTGCCATCACCTTCTGCGTAGTAGTCATATCTGACACGAGTTTAACCGTTTATGCGGACAGCAGGCTTGGACAAAAGATCATTAATGGTTTCCAGACGTGGCTGATTAGGTGAAATCCATTGAATCCGGCTATCCCTGGAAAACCACGTCTCCTGCCGTCTGGCGTACTGTCGGGTGGCCCGTTTCGTATCCTCTTTTGCCTCGTTATCTGAGACTTCTCCGTCGATCATCTTCAAAACCTGCGCGTACCCAAGAGCCAATTGCGCGGTTCGGCCATGTCGAATTCCAGCATCGACCAGTGCACTTGTTTCGGCAACTAGTCCATCCCCCCACATTCGTTCAACACGTTCATCGATTCGCATCGCCAAGGAATCTCGATCCATCACCAATCCAAATTGGCGCGCCTCTGGATATCGCGTGCTCTCTTTTCGAGGCAAATTGGCAGTAAACGGCTTGCCTGTAATCTCAATGACTTCAAGGGCCCGAATTACTCTGCGAAGGTTCTGGACATCTATGGCTAGAGCGGCTCCGGGATCAAGCTTGGCCAGCCTCTCATGCATAGCTGGTCCCCCGATTTTCTCCGCCAACTCATTTAGTCGCTCGCGCACTTCTGGATCGGTATCGGGAAAAATCAAATCATCCAGTATCGCTTTGATGTAGAGACCCGTTCCTCCCACGATAATGGCTGATTTCCCACGGGATTCGATCTCCGAAATAAGCTCGCGTGCGCGCTCTTGATACCAAGCCACGCTCGCATCTTCGGTGACGTCTAGAACATCCAGAAGATGGTGAGGAATACCTTTTCGTTCTTTGATCGATAACTTGGCAGTGCCAATATCCATGCCTTTGTACAACTGCATTGAATCTGCGTTAATAATCTCGCCATCAAGGTCGGCAGCTAAAGTGAGGGCTAAGTCGCTCTTACCCGTTGCAGTTGCCCCGCAGATAACAATGACGCTCATGAACGGGTAGCGGGCATTCCAAGGAGCAGAGGTTGGCTCTTGCCTTCGGCGGTGAGCAATTCATATGCATCTCCGCCACGAGTGCGCCGAGTACTCAATGAATTACCAGAGAGAAAATGCGGTGCGGCATCGGTGACTTCAACAGCGACAATATCTCCAGGTCTAGGCAGATCCTCTGAATCAAATAAGAAATGCGCAAGGCGGAAATCTTCGGTGCGGCCCGACATTCTGCCTCGTTCGGCGTCACGACGTCCTTCGTGCTCGGTCACCAAAACGTGCATTACTTTGCCGATCGCCTCCTTGTTAACGGATAGCGAGAGTGCCTCTTGATGGGCGTGCAATCTTGTATATCGCTCGCCAACAACCTCTGGAGGAACTTGGTCGGGCATGGTGGCCGCAGGTGTGCCCGGGCGCTTTGAGTATTGGTAGGTGTAAGCGGCGCTAAACCGAGCCTCGGTACAGAGATCCAACGTGGCTTGGAAATCCTCTTCGGTCTCACCTGGGAAGCCCACGATGATGTCAGTTGTAATTTGAGATTCCGGAATGGCGTGGCGAACCCGTTCGATAATGCCCAAATAGCGATCTGTCCGATAAGACCTGCGCATCTGCTGCAAAACCTTATTCGAGCCAGATTGGAGGGGCATATGCAAGTGCGGCATTGCGTTAGGGGTCTGCGCCATCGCTTCAATAACATCGTCGGTGAAATCACGTGGGTGCGGTGACATGAAACGAACGCGTTCGAGACCTTCGACCTGCCCGCACTCACGGATCAATGTCGCAAATGCCTCACGTTCGCCGAAGTCAACTCCGTAGGCATTCACGTTCTGACCAAGCAGGGTGATCTCAATGACTCCTTGGCCAACTAGCGTCCGAACTTCTTTCATAATGTCGGTGGAATCACGATCTTTCTCAATGCCACGAAGAGTTGGGACGATGCAGAAGGTGCATGTGTTATTGCAACCAACAGATACCGAGACCCACGCC
>JANXZB010000108.1 GCA_025355765.1 Actinomycetes bacterium | reverse complement strand
GAGGATTCCCAGAGCGCTAGTAGCTCGTCCGTCATGATTGCTCGGGTTTGAACATCAAGTGCGCTGAAGGGCTCATCCATAAGAAGCAACTTCGGCTCATTTATCAGCGCTTGAGCTAATGCGACGCGTTTTTTCATTCCGCCGGAAAGTTGATGTGGAAAGTGCTTTTCAAATCCAGAAAGTCCAACCTTGCCTATCCATTTCTGGACCCGTGCCTCATATTCATCTGAAGGAGCACCACGGAATTTCGGACCTGCGGCAATATTGCTTTTGACATTCATCCACGGAAAAGTCGCATCGTGTTGGAAGACGAATCCGGTACTCGTATCAATATCAGAGACAATCTTTCCATCGACCATCACCGTTCCAAGACTTGGCTCTTCTAAACCTGCAAGAAGAGTCAGTGCCGTGGATTTACCACAGCCCGTTGGCCCGACCAGAGCCACAAACTGACCCGGTTCGACCGAGAAGTTCAGCTCCGAAAGTGCTTGATACCAATCACCCTTGGGTGTTCTAAATCGCTTTGAAACATCGTTGAATTGAACGCGTAATCCCTTTGACATGGACGGAGATTAGGGCGCGTCTCAATTCTCAATACGATTTTTGCGATTACTTCAAATTAAAAACATATTTGGGCGTTTTGCTCGTTTATCTCACGATCTGCCTAAAGACATTTGGGTATTTCAGGAGCAGAATGCGGGCATTGTCCGATGAGAGAGGAGACGAGAATGCTCACCTTGCGAGCAACGCTCCTACGCCTTGGCTCAAATCGCATTCTGGTGATCCTTATCGCGGCGCTAGTGGGTGTGACCCTTGCCTTCCGAGTCGCCCAAACGGCCGAGGACAATCAGTACAGATTACGTGCGCTTGCAATAGCGAATGCAACGGCCGCCATGCCCGATGTCATCACCCTTCTAACTGTCGGCGACCCGACACACGAGTTACCAGCAATCGCCGAAAGTATTCGGAAAAAGACTGAGGCCACCTACGTCGTCATTGCAGACAAGAACGGAATCCGGTTCTCCCACCCAAATCCGGCGCTCATTGGTCATAGACTTGATGGTCCACTTCCTGCGTTGCAAGGTGTTTCCAGCACGAGCAGCAACGACGGAAGCCTTGGTCGTTCGGCTAATGGAAAGACCCCCGTTTACGGATACCAGAATCAGATTGTCGGGATGGTCTCGGCCGGAATTCTGCAGAGCAAGTTTGCAGCCGAAAACAAGTATTTGCAGCATGCTTTTTTGTTCTTTGGAATTGGATTCATCTTCCTCGGCTATCTCCTCGCAGAATTATTGTCGCGACGTCTAAAAGGACAGAAAATTGCTAGTGAACTCGAACGCGTGACATCGAAATACCGAGAGCACGACGCAATGTTGCACGCGATTAAGGAAGGGGTAATAACGCTGACCCCACAAGGCAAGATCACCCTCATCAATGATGAAGCTCTTAGATTACTTAACCTCCTGGCCAGTGTTCTGGGTAAAAACATCAGTGAAGTGCTTCCACAAGGGAGACTGCTTGACCTTCTCTTAGGGCATATACCGCAAGGTGATGATGAGTTGGTTTTGAATGAGAATTTCTCCTTGAGGGTCAACCGACGCCCTGTACGACAGATGGGTCGGGACATGGGTGCGGTGGTGACCCTACGCGATCGCACAGAGCACATTGGCCTTATGCGCGAATTAGATAGCGTAAGGAACCTAACGGACGCGCTACGTGCTCAGCAGCACGAGTACTCAAACCGCATGCATACGTTGTACGGTCTCCTTGAACTGCGCCGATTTGACGAGGCATCTGAGTACCTAGGCGAAATATCCTCGATCAACGCGGATTTAGCTGAGACTCTCCACGACCACATCGCCAATCCAACTATTACGGCCCTCCTGATCGCCAAGGTATCTATCGCTCGTGAACGTGGTGTGGATCTTTCTATCGATGCGCAGGTACCTCTAAACGACGTAGCAATTGACCAGAATGCTCTAATTACAATTGTCGGAAACCTTTTGGACAATGCTATTGATGCGGCATCTGGAACAAAGGACGCTCATGTTGAAATCGGCGTGACGGAAGTTAGCGGCGGGGGAAAGTTGATCCGTGTACATGACAGCGGTCCTGGGCTTCCAGACCCAAACCCGGAAGTGATATTCGAAGACGGCTACACAACTAAGGCGCCACGAGTCGGAGGGCATCGAGGTATCGGACTTGCCATCGTCCAAAGGCTTGTGAAACAAGCAGATGGCGAAATTACTTGTTTCAATCAGGGAGGAGCGACATTTGTGGTCGAACTACCTACGACGTCCAATATCAATGAAATGGTGATCACGTGATTCGCACTCTCATTGTTGAAGATGACTTTCGGGTCGCGGATATCCATGCCGCGTACGTTTCAAGGGTTGCCGGCTTTGAAGTCATTGGTAAGACCCATACCGCTGCTGCTGCCTATGATTTCATCCTTACCCACAAACCAGATCTCGTTCTGCTTGATCTCTATCTTCCCGATGAGCATGGACTTGAACTTTTTTCTCGGCTTCAACAATTACCACGCGGTTCAAAGATGGATATCTTCGTAATAACGGCTGCGCGGGATTCGCAAAGTGTTCGAGATGCCCTTCAACTTGGGGCGGCCAATTACATCGTAAAGCCGTTCACTCATCTCCAACTTGCGGAGCGTTTACTTGCCTACCGTGCCGCTCGTAACCGTCTCATCGATACGAGAGAGGTTTCGCAGGAGGAGGTTGACCGTGTCTCGGTTCTGATGCGAGGTGCAAAAATTGACCTATATAGGAGCGATAACTCCAAGAATCCGACGACTGATTCAATCCTCAAGTACATCGAGGCCTCCGCCGAGTCAGTCTCAGCCAGCGACATCTCGCAGGCACTTGGTCTGAGCCGAGCCACCGCCCAGAGGTATCTATCTCAAATGGTTGAAGGCCGGTTGCTCGAACTGGAACTCCGATACGGAACCACAGGTCGCCCAATTCACAAGTTTCGAGTCCACAAAAAGTCGCTCCGCTGACACAATGGCTCTGAGGATTTCAACAAGGAGGAGCAACCATGATCGTCTGTGCGCCAGTGACACCTGATGGAAATATCGATCCTCGATGGGGTCGCGCTGATTGGGTGGCGATCGCCGATGTTGAGGATAAAAAAATAAAAACATGGCGCGAAGTCGAAGTCTCTTGGAGTCGCCTCCACGATGAAGGAACCGAAGGCTCACATCATGCGCGCGTCGTTAAGTTTCTCAAGGAAAATGGAATTGATGCTGTTGTTGTTAATCACATGGGTGATGGCATGACGAGAATGCTCAAGACTATGGAGATTCCAGTTCATCTGGGTGCAAGCGGTGATGCCCGCATAGCAGTTCAAACGGTCGTGTGAATTCCGTACTTCTTGTCCCACCACTCGCGACCCAAGGCCAGTAACTGAGGTTCGGTCATACGCGTAATATCAACATCTAGGACATCAGCCACTTTCTTGGCCAGAAGTGGGTGCTTCTTCTCGAAATAATCAGTCAGCGCAGGAACCGCGCTTCCTTTGCCTTTCCCGTGCGTTACGAGGAGCACTTCATGTGCTGGTTCGAGCGCTTGCGAAATCGATTCGAGATAGTCGGGCATGTACTCATCAATGTCGTGGCCGCCATTATGTTGCGCCATACGCACGTGGTTGTGGCGATCAAAGGGATTTCGTTCCTTAACCGTCTCATGTTCCGCACCGGGATCCATGCCCTCGAACCACATGCGGGTTTCCTGTTGGGTGACAACTGCTAGAACGAATGGACCGGAGTTCTTAGTCATGATGGGCCTCCAAAGCCGATTTCCATCTCGACTCTACTCGCGCAAAGCTCCAATGAACCCGCTCGGGAGCAATCTCACAATTCCATTGAGCGCCAGGCCCACCGTGCGATCCCTAATTGGCTAGCGTGAAACCTTCACAGTTACAGCGAAACGACCGTTTGCACCAGTGCACCGCATAGCTTCACCGCAAGTTGTACGAGAAGCGATTAGATGAGTTGTCCCAACCTTTGTCGCCACGAATTCCCAGGTTTGCGTGCCACATCCACTGCCAGCAATCTTGCATCCGGCAGGGGCGCTAGGGCTTGGAAAAATCGGCTTGAGGATCGGCGCGCCCTTCGATGTCAACGAGGAACTTTTGGCCGGAACGGCCAGTCCCCAGTACATGGAATGCAGGGTCAACTCCACCCGAGCGCCTAGTTTCACGGCGACCGTCTTGGCGGAGTTCTTCTCGGTCAAGGTAGTCGTGGTTGTGGCTTGGGCGGAATTAAGTCCTAGCCCAAGCATTAATAGCACACTAACTATAAATGCACCCTTGCTTCTTGCGATCTTCACGTGGCGCCCCTTTCAAGGATCGCCACATACTAAGCGAGGAATCTGTGATTTCCCTTAGAGATCGGCTTCTCGATTATCTCTTTTGTATTACTTTTTTCCAAAGAGCTTGGTAAAGAAGTTGGGACCGGCTGGTTCTTTAGCATGACCTTGACAGCGCTGAGATTTCGGGACGCCTCGTAGAACCGTTTCGACGTGGTTTCCGCAACCGCTCCAAGAAGCCTTGCCACACTTACGACATGTTGTTCTACTGCACATATTTCTCAACCAAATCCTTTTCGCTCGTATGAATATTGAGAACTTCAATTAGCAGGTACAGCGATCTTGCTCTGGAATTCCTTCGAGAGCAGAATCGATGTGATTACCGCAGCCGGACCAAGTTGGTTTTCTGCAGACATGACAAGTTACGCGTGAGCACATTTGGCAGACTCCTAAACCCCTTCACTAGACTGATTTGGCTACTATACCCCCTGGGGTATATAACGTCAAATCAGAGATGGGTGACTAACTGGTTTCTTGAGAGCGGAAAAGGCGATTGAAATCTGCGAACTTATTCAGGGTGGGCCCCGTCGGGATCGAACCGACGACCCACGGATTAAAAGTCCGTTGCTCTACCGACTGAGCTAGAGGCCCTCGCCGCGCTTACCAATCCTGGCGCGACGGGTGAAATCCTAGCCTGTTTTATTGGGCTGAACGTCCGCGTGAAGCTCGCAGCAATCGGTCCTGAATTGCCAGGGCCAGACCTTCTCCTTCAGGCGGAATGACGGCGATCTTTTCAATCCCTTGGGCATCGGCCGAACGAAGGGCCGCATAAAGCACTCTCGCGTATTCATCTGTGGTTGCAGGGGAGGCCAGTCTGATTGCTCCTCTCGGGGTCGGGATCGATGACAGAGCAATAAATCCCTCACCAGATTCGGCCATCGCGTTGAGAATGACTTTGGCCGCAGGCGAATAGTGTTTCTCAAGTGAACCAGAAACTCGTATATCGCTCTCTTCGGTTTCGCTTACGTTAAGTCCAGTGCTTTCCTTGATCATCTCTTTCGTAATTGCCCCGTGACGCAAAATTCGAGGTGAATCTCCAGTGCAATCGATGATTGTTGACTCCACGCCCACCAATGCAGAACCACCGTCCAAAATGAAATCAATTGGTGAAAGGTAGTGGCCGATTTCCTCTTCAACGGCCTGCGCGGTCGTAGGCGAAACCTGGCCGAATCTGTTGGCACTTGGTGCGGCAATTCCAAGTCCACCAATTTTCTTAAAGGCATGCAGTAGACCCAGGGCCAACGGATGGGCAGGGACGCGAAGACCGACAGTTTTCTGCCCGCCAGTAATGAAATCTCTTGCAGTCGCACTGCGCGGAAGCACCAACGTCATTGGTCCAGGCCAAAAATCGCGCGCCAAAGAAATCGCGTACCGTGGGAAATCACTCGTCCAAATCTCAAGGCTATCTAACCCTGGAATATGAACAATCAAAGGATGGTCGGCAGGCCTTCCCTTTACATCATAAATTCTCGCAACCGCTTGGGCACTGGTCGCGTCCGCGCCAAGCCCGTAAACAGTCTCAGTTGGAAACGCGATTAACGAACCACTTTGCAAAGCGCGGGCCGCTTGATCCAACGTATCGACCGTGCAATTGGAGAGGAATTGAGAACTCCCGGGCGCGTTCACGTGAGCGACCCGATTGCGGCGACTCGCGAAGCATTTTGAGACAAGATACTCCTATGGTTGAAACCAAGAATGAACGCATTCGCGTTATGCGAATTATAGCCCGAATGAATGTTGGCGGCCCGGCAGTGCAAGTGAGCGGCCTTATGCGAGGTTTTGACTCAAACCGGTTCGATCAAAAATTGGTGACAGGCTTCTGTGCTGTCGATGAGTCTGACTATTTGGAAACCGTGGCAACCGACATCACCGCTACTCGCATCAAGGGCCTTGGTAGATCGATATCTCCGAGAGCGGATTTAGCGGCCTTTATCCAGGTCGTCCGAGAGATTCGAGCATTTCGCCCCCATGTCATTCACACGCACACGGCGAAAGCCGGAGTAATCGGTCGAATCGCCTCAATAGTTTCAGGACACTCCTCCGTGCGAGTCCATACCTATCACGGACACTTACTCCACGGTTATTTCGGAAAATACAAAACGTTACTCGTCATTTTGATCGAGAGATTCCTAGCTATGTTTACTACCAAGTTGCTGGCGGTGGGAAAGAAGGTGATGGACGATCTTCTTGCAGCTCGGATTGGGACTGCCAATAAATTCGCCGTGATGCCACCCGGTTTACAGCTTGATGAACTGCCAACGCGAGAGGAAGCCTGTAAGACCCTCGGCTTGGATCCCGCTATGAAATACTGTGCATTTATCGGTCGCATTACGAAGATTAAGCGACCTGATCGATTCCTTGATGCGGTTGCTCTGATCAATTCACAAGGTACAAACCTGCACTTCATCGTGGCGGGAGCGGGAGACTTACTGGAGTACAGCCAAGAAAGAAGTGCCAAGGAAGGCCTTCCTGTCACATTCCTCGGATGGCGCGAGGATATTGAGACCGTACTTGCAGCGTCTGATCTGGTTTTGCTGACAAGTGATAATGAGGGAACACCGCTGAGTCTGATTCAAGCGGGAATGGCTAATTTACCTATCGTCGCGACAAGAGTTGGATCCATCGACGAGATTGTTGTGGACGGAGAAACCGGATTTCTTACAGATCTCTCTGCCCAGTCGCTGGCAGACGCAGTCACCAGACTTGCTTCATCTGAATCTTTACGAGAAGAGATGGGCAAGAAGGCCCACGAATACACGATAAAAAGATACGGAGTCGAAAGGCTAGTGAAGGACCACCAAGACCTTTACGAAGGATTACTTAGCTATCGAGCCAATTCCTAGCCCAAAGTTCAAGCATCACCATCGGCCACAAGAGCGCATCCCGATCGTGTCCTTCCATGTGATCCTTGAGTGTCCTCTCCACTTCCTTCGAATTAAACCATCCGCGATTCTTGGCCGTGGCGTCTGTCAAAAGATCAAAGGACATCTCACGTAGACCAGTACGGAGCCACTCTGCACGAGGTATCGCAAATCCCATTTTTGGTCTATCTACCAATTCTTTGGGAACTAGGGAACGTGCCACCTCCTTAAGAATGAACTTTCTCTGCCCGCCCTTGATTTTGAAGTCGGAGGGCAACCTTGTAGCCCACTCCACTAACTCATGATCAAGCAATGGGGAGCGCAATTCCAGGCTATTGGCCATGGTTGCCATATCGGCTTTCACGAGTAAGTCCCCTGGCAAGTATCTTTCCAAGTCAGATCGAAGCATCTTCGAAAGATTATCCTTCGCGCCCGGTCGGGCGAACCCATCTTCAAATGCTGGCGCCATTAGACGCGACTTAAAATCTGGGGCAAGCAAACCGCTTAGTTCGAAGTCAGATCCAAGTGACATAGCGGCTCTGTACCTGGATGCAAGGGTTGGGTGTGAATTCATTTGAGAAAGTATCCGCTTTACCTTGCGATTGGATATCGCACCAGACATTAGCGCGGCCTTCGCTACAGGTGAGAATGCAGCAATAAGCAAGTTGATATTTTGCATGGCAGGGATGGCTGAATAGCGGTCATATCCACCAAATACTTCATCCCCACCGTCTCCACCTAGGGCGACAACTACCTCGCGGCGGGCAAATTTCGCGAGCATGAAAGTTGGAATGATCGATGAATCAGCAAATGGTTGATCCAAGGTCGCAGCAATTTCCTGCAGCAACAAGGCAGGGTCAGGAGACAACTTCTCTTCAACGTGCTCGGTACCCAAATAATTCGCGATGGCTCGAGCGTGAGTGGACTCGTCAAAGCGAGGATCTTCAAATCCAATTGAAAATGTTTTGACTTTGCCTGGAATAAGTTGAGTCATGTAGGCGGTGACGACCGTCGAGTCATATCCACCGCTAAGAAATGAGCCCAAGGGTCTTTCTGAAATCAACCTGCGTTCAACTGCTGCCTTAATCAGAATTTTCGTCTGGTCAAGGGCGTCTGGAAAAGAAATCTTCTCTGTAACGGAAAAATCGGGTGTCCAATATTGAAATGTTGTCCAAGATCCCTGCCGCCATATTCCTACCGATGCAGGAGGAAGTTGATTAACCTCATGGAATCCCGAATGTGGTGCGGTGACATAACCGAAACTCATGACCTCGGCTACGGCTTCAGGTCGTAAGGTGCAAGTAACACCCGCCGCCCGAAGTGCCTTCACCTCAGAAGCAAAGAACAGTGAACCATCCCCAGTCTTGGCATACCACAGTGGCTTCTTGCCCATTCGATCTCGGATAAGGATTAGAGACTCGTCCCTTGAATCCCAAATTGCAATCGCAAACATGCCACTTATCTTCTGGACAAAATCGATTCCGTGTTCCTGATACAAGTGCACGAGTACTTCTGAATCGCCCTTTGATCGAAATTTATGTCCCTTAGAAACCAGCGACTCCCGTAATTCCATGAAGTTGTAGATTTCACCATTAAAGACAAGGTTAATGGAATCAGTCTCATCGGAGACGGGTTGCTGGCCGGTCCCAACATCAATAATTGCGAGCCGACAAATCCCGAGAGCAACACCTGGATCCAGGTACATGCCGCGCTCGTCGGGTCCGCGGTGATTAATTGAATCAAGTACTCGAACTAATTGACCCTGATCGGGTGCTGAATTGCCAACACCCCCGGCGATTCCGCACATGGCTAGTTAGTCAGAGACTGTCGGTCCATGGGCGACAGTCTCTCCAAATTCGCGCAACCACTCGACGGTCTCAGACAGTGCATTCTCGAAATCTGTCGGCACGATGTCGGGGAATAACGATTTGAGTAGACCTGGGGAGTTCTGTGAGTCCTTTACATCCCCCGCGCGCGTCTCAACATACTTAACTTGAAGATCTGGAAAGTGTTTCTTAAGCAACTCGATCGTGGTGTTCAATGAAATGCGATTTCCATAAGCCAAATTGATGGCGCCATCGTGAGTGACTTTGCGATCCATTCCATCCGTGCATATGTCTAGCACCGTTTTAATATAGGTGAAGTCGCGAGTCTGCGTGCCATCCCCGAAAACTTCGATGGGCTCGTTATGCATGGCTTTCCATATCCACTTCGGCAAAACTGCCGCGTATTCGTGATCTGGCCTCTGCTTTGGTCCGAAAACATTGAAGAATCTCAAAAGCGTAACTGGGACTGCGTAGGCCGATCCGTATGCTTGCACATAACCCTCAGCGGCCAACTTGCTAGCGGCGTACGGTGTCATCGGCCCTAACCACATTGACTCATCTTTGGGGAGAGCACCGTTGCGTCCGTAAACAGACGAGGATGAACTGAAGAAAACGTGAGCGCCCGTTTCTCGAGCAGCCTCCAACACATTGAGCGTGCCGGTTGCATTGACATCGTGTGTGGCAACTGGATTCTTCAGCGAGCGAGGTACCGAACCTCGTGCTCCTAGGTGAAAAATCACCTCCGCCTTGCTCAGTGCCTTCTTTAATGCAAAGGCGTCGACAAGTGAGAGATGTTGAAAATCGCATACCTTGGTGTCAATATTGGAGATCATGCCTGTTGAGAGATCATCGACAACAGTCACTGAATGCCCTTTGCTGACCAACTTCGCGACGAGATTTGAACCAATAAATCCAGCACCGCCGGTCACAGCAACTTGTGTCATGCGCACACCCTACCAAGTACTTTCCATCACATTGTGAGCGTTTTCCTAGTGAATACTCAGGCGAGGATCTCGCTTTTCTTGCAAGTTGCTACGAGAATTGAGCCATGAAATCTATCCTTTTGAAAAGAGTCGGAATAACCACTGTTGCAGCCTCATTGGTCGGTGGTCTCCTCCTAGCTCCGGCGAGTAACGCGGCCACATCCCCTAATCGCTACATCACCATTTCTGCCGATGGCACCATGAAAGTGACCCCTGATGCAGTCCGTATCAATGCCGCGATTACCTTTGTAGGCACTACTAGCAAAGAAGCGATGGCAACTGTTGCAAGCTCGGCGGCCGCTGTGC
>JANXZB010000107.1 GCA_025355765.1 Actinomycetes bacterium | reverse complement strand
CCTTGTTGCGAACTCCAACTTTTCTCGAGAAATATCCGGCGATGAGCGGGACTCTCAAGAAAATCAAAACTGCCTTGGTTATGTCCCACGTTGAGAACGATACGGCGAAAGAATCCAGCCCCATCCAAGTCGGCAAGACTTTGAGATAGAAAGTACCCAAGAGGGCGTAGGCAACTATTTGGAAGATCGCATTGATGGCTACCAAGAGTGCGGCGGCTTCTCGACTGCCGCAGGCAAGGTCATTCCAAATCAGAACCATCGCGATACATCGCGCTAGACCAATAACAATGAGCCCAGTTCGATATTCGGGCTTGTCTCCCAAGAAGATCCACGCCAACGAGAACATCAAGGCCGGGCCTATAAGCCAATTGAGGATTAACGAGGAAACAAGGAGCTTTTTATCCGAGCGCAAGTGTCCCATTTCCTCATAGCGGACGTTGGCCAACACCGGGTACATCATGATGAACAGTCCCAATGCGATTGGCAGAGATGTCTTTTGAATTTGAATCGCCGTGAGTACTTTGTTGATCCCAGGAAAGGCTTTGCCCAACATGAGCCCGGCGGACATCGATAAAAGAATCCATAACGGTAGGTACCGATTGACTTTTGAGAGTTGGGATAGCGGATTACCTACGGTGCTTTTCTGGATTTGGCTCACCGGATCCTCAAATAGATAGGTTTCGATATGAGAACCCTATCGTCATATCGAACAATGTCAATGTAAGATTGATGCGTGGCCCAAACAATCGCTCTTACCAGATCGCCAAAGGATGTCGAGAAATTAGCCGAGCAGTTCAAAGCCCTCGGTGACGGCACTCGCCTTTCATTGATGATGGCTGTGGCTGCAGGAGAAAACGCCGAGGCTTGCGTCTGTGATCTGACTCCAGAGACCGGACTTGCACAGAGCACCGTGAGCCACCATCTCAGGTTGCTCGTTGAAGCTGGGTTACTCACTCGTACACAACGAGGCAAATGGGCCTTCTACGCACTTACCAAGGATGCTCAGAAACTACTGAAATGAAGATAAACTCCGGAATCATCTCTCCCCTAATAATGACGATGCGCCCGAAACAGTGGGCAAAGAATCTGCTTGTATTTGCCGCCCCTGTTGCCGCAGGAAAGATTCTTCACGGCAATACGCCCCTGAAAACCATCCTTGCATTTTTCGCCTTCTGCTTCATTTCCAGCGTTGGATATATAGTCAATGACATCCGCGACCTCGATCGCGATAGGACGAATCCGACGAAATCAAAACGACCACTCGCGTCCGGAAAGATCACAACGACGCAGGCGATCTACGTCATGGTTGTGTGCGCACTCCTTGGAATCGCTGCCGCAAGTACCCTCACTTTTTCATTCCAACTCGTCTTGTTACTTTATTTAGCAGCAACACTCTCCTATTCATTCGGACTCAAGCACCAGCCAGTCGTAGAACTGATGGTTGTCGCTCTTGGTTTCGTCTTGCGTGCAATCGGAGGCGGAGCCGCCACAGGAACTCCAATATCGCGTTGGTTCCTCGTGGTGACTTCATTTGGTTCACTCGTCATTGTTGTAGCAAAGAGATTGGCGGAAGCCGAGAGTCTGGCAAACGCTGATGTTCGCCCCGTTATCAAAGATTACCCGCTACCGTTTTTAAGGTTCGTTCTTGCCGTTTCCGCCGCCGTGACACTCACGGGCTACAGCCTCTGGGCATTTTCATTACCTGAATCCAGACACTTCGGGCAGATGTCATTGCTTCCTTTATGTCTGGGCCTTTTTAGGTATGTCTGGTTGGTCGAGAAAGGATTCGGCGAGGTTCCAGAAGATCTACTCCTTCGCGACTTAGTCCTTCTAATTAGTGGTCTAGCCACTGCAGTTCTTCTACTCATGTCGATGTACTAAGAGGCCATATCATGGAAAATATTGAGTCAACTGGATGGGGACGCACGCTTCGTTCCAATTCCCTCGAATTCCAACCGCGTTCGCTCGAGGAATTACAGGACTTCGTCGGTACCCATGAAAGCCCCCGTGGTGTCATAGCCCATGGCTTGCGTAGAAGTTACGGCGATTCCTCTCTCAACATTGGCGGCGTTAGCGTCGATGCCGCTTTCTTGTCCGACCTCACTTTCCAGCAAGGGACTGGCATGGTTACCGCTGGCGCGGGGGTCTCTATCGGCACGCTAGAGAAGGCCTCCCTTGCAAGGGGCCTCTTCCCTCCCGTCGTGCCTGGTACTGGTTTGGTCAGCATCGGCGGTGCGATTGCAGCCGACATTCACGGAAAGTCACATCACATAACCGGCTCATTTTCATCCTGCGTAAAAAGAATCCACTTGCTCTACGCAGATGGTGAAATCCGTGATCTCTTTCCTGAGGGACCCACCGCAAACCACTTCTGGGCCACGGTGGGTGGCCTGGGGCTCACTGGGATGATTCTTGAGGCCGATCTCCAACTCATTGAGATGAAGCAAGCATCGGTCGTGGTTGAGGAAACACGGGTCAATAACCTCGACGAGATGCTCACTCTTCTCTCTGCCTCTGATAAGGGCTTCCAACACACTGTGGCGTGGATAGACCTCTCCGGCGATTTTCGAGGGCGCGGAGTTGTGGGCAAAGGAAACTATTCCACCCAAACCTCAGCAGTTGAAAAGTCTTCACCGGACAAGAGCAAGGACGGGATTTCATTGCCCTTTCCAAATATCGCAGGCATCTCCTTTATCAACAAATACACCGTAAGAGCATTCAACGAAATGTGGTTTCGCAAGCCACTGGCAAAGGGAATTTCTTCAATCGACTCATTCATGCATCCACTAGATCGAATCCAGAACTGGAATCGGATTTACGGCCGACGCGGGTTCCTTCAGTATCAATTTGTTGTTCCCGAAGGAAATGAAGACTTCTTGGCACATGTTCTTGCAACAATGAAGGATCTCGGCGCCGTCTCCTTCCTCGGGGTGCTCAAGAGATTCGGCGAGGGTTCACCCGCCCCATTAAGTTTCCCGAAACCTGGTTGGACTCTTGCCCTGGATATTCCTCCTCAATTAGGCAACTTGGAACAAGCCCTTAATTCGCTGGATTCGCAATTGTGCGCCAGAGATGGGCGCATCTACTTGGTCAAAGATGCTCGGCTTAAGCCTGAATTCGTTCCCCTCATGTATCCCCGATTGGAAGAGTGGCGAACTATCCGCAACAATATGGATCCGCGTGGAATGTGGCAGTCCGATCAATCAAGGAGATTGAAATTATGTTGAACGCATTTCACAGCCCCCAATCTGTTGCGCTCATTGGGGCAACTAGCGAAATCGGTCAGTCAATTCTGAAAGCTCTGCCGCAGGATAATTTAGAGAATTGTTTTATTGTCGCCCGTGATCCCAAGCGCGGTGCAAAGGCCCTCGCCGAAATTCTGCCTGACCGTACAAAATTGACGAAGGTGGGTTTCCACGCAGAAAAAACGCAGAGCCATCAGGGAATTGTCGACCAGCTCTTCGCCGACGGCGATTTAGACATCGCCATAATTGCTATCGGTGTTCTTGGCAACAATCCTGATTTGAATGCGGCTGCAAATGCCCTTGAAGTGATGAATGTGAACTATGTGGCAAGTGCCCACTTGATGCTTCTCATTGCTGAGAGAATGAAATTGCAGGGGCACGGACAGATCGAGATAATTTCTTCGTTCGCGCAGACCCGGCCGCGTGTAGACAACTTCGTTTACGGCTCTTCCAAAGCCGGCCTAGATTTCATGGCGCGCGGCCTCAACGATCAGTTAGAAGGTACCGGCGTCTCAATCTGCATACTCCGACCGGGTTTTGTCCGAACCCGAATGACCAAATTCTTGCCGGAGGCACCTTTCACTGTTAATAGCGATGCGGTGGGAAAGTTGGCAGTCAAACTTCTCAAAGACGGCCAGCCGATCGGGTACGCACCCTCGATTCTCAAATGGCTCGCACTGATCTTTACACTCTTACCGAAGAACGTTTTTAGAAAGATTTCGAAGCGTAAATGAGAAAAAAACCAACGAAGCGCACCGTACTGATCTCCTTATCAATCGTTCTGGCAATTTTCTTAGGAAGTTTGACATGGTCGATCGGTTCAGTTCTTTCGGCTCCAGGTACTGACACAGTTGCCGCAAGGCTGGCCGAATGGGGTCGTGATCACGGACTTGGATTCGTGGTGACGGCCGCGGAGAACGTGCAGTACTGGCTCAACCCGCCGAAAATAGGCGGCAAGCCATCTGGAACTGAGTTGAAGGATCTCAGTGCCCAAACTGCCTCACCGCAACCTACTCAAAGCGGTCAACCGCAGATTTCCATTCACGCTCCTCTCCAACCACTTGTGACTCCACAATTGGACGGCGAAGGAGATTTCAAAGCCGTCGTTACGGTGCACGGCCAACCGGCAATTCAAATCGCGTATCTGCGTCCTGATGGAAAGCACACTTCTTACTTATCCGGCGTTGCTTGGATGAGCGGGTCACTCCTTGAATTCGTCCAACATCCGGGGTTCTCCGATCCTGGACACATGGATCTCTGGAGCCAACCTTCCATGATTCCGACGGCGCAGAGAAGCGGATTGGTGGCCACCTTTAACGGTGGTTTCAAAATCAAAAATTCACGCGGTGGCTTCTACGCGGATGGCCATACCGCAGGAATTCTTACAAAAGGTGCGGCCTCCCTCGTAGTTTATGCCGATGGACATTCTGACATTATTGCCTGGCCAGGAACCACACCTGGCGCTGACATGATCTCGGTCCGTCAAAATCTCACCTTACTTATTGAAAACGGAAAGATTGCATCAAATCTTGATAAGAATGTCTTGGCTAACTGGGGCTGGACAATCAAGAATGCCTACTTCGTTTGGCGCACCGGAATCGGAATTACTGCAACAGGTGATTTCGTATTCGTAGCGGGCAACGCCCTTTCAATTCAGAGTTTGGCAAACTTGCTGGAACGAGCCGGCGCAGTTAGGGCGAT
Organism: Actinomycetes bacterium; assembly: GCA_025355765.1. Taxonomy (GTDB): domain Bacteria; phylum Actinomycetota; class Actinomycetes; order Nanopelagicales; family Nanopelagicaceae; genus QYPT01. The sequence goes on along the minus strand of JANXZB010000107.1, from coordinate 1,150 downwards.
GGAACTCGACATTAACGCAGAGTGGATTTCCTACATGTGGTACACCCCGGGTGCGACTGCAACCTCGCCAGTGCCTCACAAGCTTCTCGATTTCGCCCGGCCTGCTGATCGATACTTCAAACCAACAAGCCGAGATTTCTTTGCAGTATATGCAAAATAGAAATTAAGGCGAGAGGCAGCCCTCAATCGGAGGCTCCGTTTATGGGGCCTCGCACTGTACGGTGCAGAGGTGAATCTGAGCCTCCTAAGCAAATCGAACGATCCTTCTGGACTGACAAAACGAATCCCAACTACATGGTTGCCAATTCTGGCCATGAGTAGTGCTGTTGTGGTCTACGTACTTATCATTTATGGCAGCCACGTACGAGTTACTGATTCGGGAATGGGCTGTCCAGATTGGCCGTTATGTAAAGGAAGCATCGGTCCCTTCCAAGGATTTCATGCCTTCATGGAGCAGACCCATCGATACTTGGCAGGCATTGTCTCCATCTTGGTTATCGCGACCTGGTTCGTTGCCTCACGAATTCGCACTCATGTTGCCGCAATAAGGCCAGCGCTCTTTACGGTGGGGATCGTTCTTGTACAAATCATCCTCGGAGCCATAACTGTCTTTGACAGCAATGGCGCCCCAACTGTTGCTGCGCACTTACTCGCCGGGCTTGCCCTTCTTGGCGGCGCGACGGTCACAGCGGTTGCGGCTGTAATGCAGAAGCTTCCGGCTAGTTCGCCACGACTTGGATCCCTCGGCTGGAGTGCAATTGGATCGGCCGCACTTCTCTACCTATCCGGTTCATTGGTGGTAAATGCAGAAGCCGAGAAGGCATGCGCGAGTTTCCCGTTCTGCCCCCCAAATCAGCCGATGCATTTAGTAGTTCTGCACCTCCTTCACCGCAGCGTGGCTCTCTTTGCAGTGGTTGCTCTTGTCGCCTTTGCAATTCATGCTTGGAGGGATTGGCCAAACATTTCGGGTGCACGTCCTCTGGCCGCAACCATCATCGGATTACTTGTCGCAACTGCCACCCTTGGAATCTTCAGTGCCCTTCTCAAAGCACCAGCTGATCTGCAGGACCTGCATCTTGCAGGTGCCGCTGCTGTTCTTGCCGTAGCCGTGGCCCTTGCTAGCGTCGGCTGGCTAACTGGAGCCGATAGC
>JANXZB010000074.1 GCA_025355765.1 Actinomycetes bacterium | reverse complement strand
CGCAACTTTGGCTCCTTATAGATTGCAACAGCCTCATCCAAAGAAAGAGAGAAGAGTTGATCCTCACTGGTCAGAGTGCGCGAATCTGCACCCCGCTTCAAATAGGGACCGTAGCGTCCGTTTTGAACGGTGATCTCCTCCCCAGTTTCGGAATCGGTGCCAAGCACGCGGGGCAGTGAAAGCAACTTCACGGCATCATCGAATGTAATGGTGTCCAACGTCATCGTGGACAGCAAGGATGCAGTCTTGGCTTTGTCGCCTTTCTTGGCATCCTCCGGAAGTACCTGCGTCACGTAGGGACCAAAACGACCCGATTTGGCAACAACTTCTAGCCCGCTACTTGGTTCGATTCCAAGTTCGCGCTCGCCAGATGGCTGCGCAAGAATCTGCTTTGCAACTTCAAGGGTTAATTCATCCGGCGCCATCGTCTCTGGAATGTTGGCGAGCTTGCGATCATCGCCTTCACCTTCTTGAAGGTATGCGCCGTAGCGACCAACTCGAATCTGAATATCATCGCCAAGGCGCATGGTATTGACTTCGCGCGCATCGATCGCGCCAAGGTCCGCCGATAATTCGTTGAGGCCTGGCTGTCCATCGTGGCCGTAGAAGAAATCACGGAGCCAATCAACGCGCTGCGCCTCACCGTTGGCAATCTTGTCGAGATCCTCTTCCATGCTGGCGGTGAACTCGTAATCCACTAATTTTGCAAAGTGCTGCTCCAATAGGCCAGTAACCGAGAATGCGAGAAATGCCGGTACTAATGCGCGACCGCGCTTGTAGACGTACCCGCGATCCTGAATGGTCGCGATGATCGAGGCGAATGTTGAAGGGCGACCGATGCCAAGCTCTTCCAGTTTCTTAACCAAGGTTGGCTCTGTGTACCGCGCAGGAGGTTTGGTGTCGTGGCCTTCGCAGTTGTACTCAGAAACCTTGACGGCCTGACCCACACTCATTGCAGGGAGGCGTCGATCCTCGCTCTCCTCATCGCCCTTGTCATCTTTCACATCATCGTAGGCAGCGAGGAAGCCATGGAAGGTAATGACAGAGCCATTAGCTCTGAATAACGCTTCTTTTCCGTCATTTGTGGTGGCCTCAAAATCAACGCGCATCTGCATCTTTTTAGCATCTGCCATCTGGGAGGCAACCGTGCGCTTCCAAATCAAGTCATAGAGCGCGAACTCATCGCGAGAGAGTTCGGGGGCAAGTTCACCTGGGGTGCGGAAGACGTCTCCTGCAGGACGGATGGCTTCGTGTGCCTCTTGCGCATTCTTGCTCTTGCTCGCGTATGCACGTGGCGACTCCGATACATGGTCGACGCCGTACAAGGCTTTGGCCGCATTGCGTGCCGCAGTGATGGCCTGTCCAGAAAGATTTACAGAGTCGGTTCGCATGTAGGTGATGTAACCGTTTTCGTAAAGGCGCTGGGCGATACGCATAGTGATCTGCGCACCCCATCCCAAACGTCCGCCCGCATCTTGCTGCAGAGTCGAAGTTGTGAACGGTGGCTTTGGTCGTTCGGTGCGCGGTGAATCCTCAATCGACTTAACCGTCAGAGGGGTCGATTTGAGAGACGCGACCAGCCCCTTTGCGGATTTCTCATCAAGAAGAAGAATGTTTGCAAGCGATTTTTCTTTAACGGCGCCATCAGCACCGAAGTCATTTGTGGCGGCAACTTTTTTTCCGTCCACGCCGATTAGTCGGGCGTTGAATCCAAGTTCACATTTTGCACTCACATCCCACCACGACGATGAGATGAAGGCCATCCGCTCGCGCTCTTTCTCCACGATCAATCGTGTGGCCACAGACTGAACCCGCCCTGCCGAAATCCGTGGCATCACCTTCTTCCAGAGCACCGGAGAGAGCCGGTATCCGAAAAGTCGATCAAGGACGCGCCTGGTTTCTTGGGCGTCGATGAGGTGGTAGTCCAAGTCGCGAGTCTCGTTTACTGCCTTCTGAATCGCCTCTTTTGTGATCTCGTTAAAAACCATCCGCTTAATAGGAATTTTTGGTTTGAGGACTTCAACCAGATGCCAAGCGATGGCCTCGCCCTCGCGGTCCTCGTCAGTTGCTAGGAATATTTCATCGGCTCCCTTCATCAACTCTTTGAGTTCGGCAACCTTCGCCTTCTTGTCAGGGTTAATCACGTACAGGGGTGCGAAATCTTCTTCGATATTTACGCCTTCTTTGGCCCAGGCAATTCCCTTGTATTCCTTAGGGATATCAGCAGCCCGCTGCGGCAAATCTCGAATATGGCCGACGCTAGCCTCGACGATGTACTCATCGCCGAGGTAGCCGCCAATCTTTCGAGCCTTCGCTGGGGATTCAACAATCACCAGCTTCTTGAGGTCCTTTGCCATAGCCGCCTAGGGGTGAAGTCGCTTATTGTTCGTTCGCTCAGTAATCAATGGTGGTCGACTTGCGACGATTATGAATGAGAGCGCCGATGATGACGGCAAAGGCAACCAGACCGATTGCAATGCTTACACCTGTATGGCCACCCAAGGACATGCTGACAATTGCAGGAGTAATCAAAAGGCCAACCAGGTTCATAACCTTGATCAGCGGGTTGATTGCAGGACCTGCGGTGTCCTTGAATGGATCTCCAACTGTGTCACCGATGATGGTCGCGGCGTGGGCATCCGAGCCCTTTCCGCCGTAGTGACCATCTTCAACCATCTTCTTAGCGTTATCCCAAGCACCACCGGAGTTGGCAAGGAATACAGCCATCAATGTTCCGGTGCCGATGGCACCAGCAAGGTATGCGCCAAGGGAACCGACGCCAAGGCCAAAGCCGACGGCAATCGGAGCCATAACAGCCAAAAGACCCGGTGTTGCAAGTTCACGGAGTGAATCGCGGGTACAGATATCTACAACGCGACCGTATTCGGGCTTCTCAGTTCCTTCCATGATTCCAGGATGCTCGATGAACTGCTTGCGCACTTCAACAACAACAGCGCCCGCTGCGCGGGATACGGCGTTGATTGCAAGACCGGAGAAGAGGAAGACAACCGCGGCGCCGATAATCAAACCAACGAGGTTCCGTGGATTGGCTACGTCGAGGACCCCTTGGAACTGCGATGCAAGTTTCGCCGCGTTCTGGCCGGCATCTTCAACGGCCTTCTTGATTGCATCGGTGAAAGCACCAAAGAGTGCGGTTGCCGCGAGCACAGCAGTTGCGATGGCAATTCCCTTGGTGATGGCCTTGGTTGTATTACCAACGGCATCGAGTGAGGAAAGAATGACTGAGCCTTCACCAACAACATCGCCAGACATCTCAGCAATGCCTTGGGCGTTGTCAGAGATTGGGCCGAAGGTATCCATCGCAACAATTACTCCGACAGTGGTCAAAAGCCCAGTTCCAGCAAGGGCAATTGCCAACAACGACAGAACAATGCTGCCGCCGCCCAGCAAGAAAGCGCCAAATACTGCTGATGCGATCAGAATCGCTGAGTAGACAGCGGACTCAAATCCAATCGAAATTCCCGATAGCAATACAGTGGCGGCGCCGGTTTGAGATGAGGCCGCTACATCGTTAACCGGACGCTTGCCAACAGCGGTAAAGAATCCAGTAAGCGTTTGAATTGAAGCCGCAAGAACAATTCCGATGAGTACTGCACCGAAGGCAAGAATGCGAGGATTAGTTGATCCCGCATCAGAGACTGCCTTGGCCGAGAGCCCTGTCATGAGATTGAATGAACTTGGTAGGTAGATAAAAGTTGCCAACCCGGTGAGGACTGCGCTGATGATCGCAGAGGCAAAGAAGGAGCGGTTGATGGAACTCATCGCCGTCTTGTCGGTCTTGCGCATGCGAGTCATGAAGATTCCGATAACGGCGGTAACTGTCCCGATTGCTGGGACTATCAGTGGATAGATGAGTCCGGCATCGCCGAAGGCTGCCTTACCAAGAATCAGCGCGGCTACGAGTGTGACGGCGTACGACTCGAAGAGGTCAGCAGCCATACCCGCGCAGTCGCCCACGTTGTCACCAACGTTGTCTGCGATAGTTGCCGCGTTACGAGGATCATCTTCTGGAATGTTCTTCTCAACTTTGCCAACAAGGTCGGCTCCGACATCTGCGGCCTTTGTGAAAATTCCGCCGCCAACACGCATGAACATCGCCAGCATCGCAGCGCCAAATCCAAATCCTTCAAGAACTGATGGTGCGTTCTCGCGGTAAATGATGACTACGAGGGATGCACCTACTAGGCCAAGGCCAACCGTCGTCATACCGACCACACCGCCAGTACGGAATGCGATGCGAACCGCCTTCTCGGCAGATTTTTGACGGGCTGCTTCTGCAACTCGCACGTTCGCGCGCACCGCAAGCCACATGCCGTTGTATCCAACAAATCCGCTGAAGAGCGCGCCAACAAGGAAGAAGATCGAGCGACCGATTCGAATATCAGCTGCGCCCGGAAGGGCGAAGAGAAGAACGAAAACGATTGCAACGAAGTACGACAGGGTGCGGAACTGGCGAGTCAGATATGCGGCTGCGCCTTCTTGAACCGCGGCTGCGATTTCGCGCATCTTCTCTGTGCCTTCATCGGCTGCCAGCACCTGAGCGCGCAGCGCCCAGGCAATACCCAGCGCAATCAGAGAAACGGCTAGGACTATGTAGACATATGTGAGGTTTGTTCCTGTGACATGCACGAGAGAGCTTGCAGCTCGCATTTCTCCTCCATTGGAGATCGGGGCCCCTAATCGGGTGCAAAGATGACCAGAGTGTACGCACAGACCTGCCCGTAAGCCCAAATCGCAGGCTCGCTGTACCTATCTATTACCAGCGGAGTAGAGTCCCCTCTCTATGAACTTGCTGGATGCCAAATCAATAATTGCCGACCTCGGGCTTGCGGGAGTTCTGGGCATCCTCTTTGCCGAAACTGGCTTACTTGTTGGCTTGGTCTTTCCTGGTGACTCCCTCCTCTTCATCGCGGGTATCGCCGCCTCTGGAACCGCCGCCGCAATTCTCGGGGGAGTTCATCTTTCCGTCCTTGGTCTCTTCATTGGCGCACCCATTGCAACCATCGCTGGCTCCCAGTTGGGCCACTACATAGGCCATAAATTCGGCCGGCCGCTCTTTAACCGCCCAGATGGGCGCTTCTTCAATCACACGCGAGTGGTCGCGACGGAAAAATGGTTAAAAAAGTACGGGCCAGGACGGGCCATTGTCCTTGCCCGGTACGTGCCCTTCGTCCGAACGCTCATCAATCCACTATGTGGGATCGTCCGAGTCCCTGCCTCCACCTTCTTCATCTGGAATGTTGTCGGCGGGATTCTCTGGAGCGATGGCATCATTCTTCTCGGATACATCTTGGGAGAGAAACTCAAAGGATCGATCGACCATTACTTACTGCCGATAGTGGGCGTGATTATCTTTTTGAGTTTGTTGCCCCTTGGTATCGAGATCATCAAAGAGATGCGCACCAAGCGAGACCTGAGCTAACTTCGGTACGGTGGCGGCTCACCCATGTGTTCGTCAACTGGCGCGTTTCCCGGCAAACTCGAATTTAGCAGCGACATCTCTTCATCTGTTAACGAAACCGTAAGCCCAATCAGAGAATCGTTAACTGAGGAGAGTTTTGTCGCACCTGGGATTGGGATAACCGTTGGGGATGTCTGAAGAAGCCAGGCGATCGCCGTTGCATACGCGCTCACTCCAAGAGTCAGACCAACTTCACGGAAGGCCCCATACTCGCCGGCGCCTAATGCATCGGCACGACCGATCCCGCCAAAGGGCGACCAAGGAAGATAGGCAATCCCGAATTCTTCACACACTTGCATTACATCCGGCTCGTGGCGGTACTTGGGGCTGAACTGATTCTGAACCGAGATAACACCGCCCTGATCCGGAGTCCCACCCAATTTGATGGCCCTGCGCAACTGCTCTGCGTTGTAGTTACTCACACCAATTCGCTCGATGAGACCGCGCTCCAAAAGCGCCAGCACATTCTCAAATTGATCTTCAAAGACCATCGATGGATCCAGGCGGTGGTGTTGCCACAACTTAATCTGATTAACGCCAAGTCGCAGAGCTGAAGCCTCAACTGCGCGAAGAAGATAATCCAGGGAAGATTCTTGTCCCCAACTTTCTTTTGGCCCGCGAGTGATCCCGCCCTTGGTGGCGATTACCACCTTATTTTTAGCCTCACTAGAACCATTCCAGGAGTTAAAAGCTGCCCCTACCAACCGCTCGTTGTGACCGAAGGTATCCCAACTTGGTGCATAAATATCCGCGGTATCAATCAGCGTGATTCCTGCATCCAATGCCGCGTGAATAACGGCGACAGCTCCTTCAGGGTCGTTGAGAATTTCCATTCGGTTCGGCGACATTGCAGACAGGGGCATACAGCCAAGACCCATGGCTGAAACTTCCCACGGACCAAGAGCGCGCTGGGGCAGAGTCATGTTTAAAGGTCCAATTCATTTAGGGTAAACGCGGCGCGATACTCCAAGCCTGCGTCCAGAATTGCCTGCTTTGCACCACGTTCGACAATGACGGCCACGCCAACAACAATCGCACCAGCTTCACGAAGTGCTTCTACAGCCGTTAGCACTGATCCACCGGTTGTAGATGTGTCTTCAACTGCGACGACTCGTCGGCCCTTAACATCTGGTCCTTCGATGCGTCGCTGCAATCCGTGTGCCTTCTCCGCCTTGCGAACAACAAAGGCATCGATCTTTTTCCCGCGCACCCCCGCAACATGCATCATGGCAACTGCAACAGGGTCTGCGCCAAGGGTGAGGCCGCCTACTGCGTCGTAATCCCAATCTTTTAGCAGATCGAGCATTACTTGGCCAACAAATGGTGCAGCTTCAGAATCCAAAGTCACGCGCCGCAGATCAACGTAATAGTCGGCCTCTTTGCCAGATGAGAGAATAACTCGCCCATGCACCACTGCCTTCTTCTTGATCTGTTCCTTTAGAGTTTCGTGTGAATTCATGAAGCAACCTTACCTTTGAGGCAGCACCCCTTTACTATCCGAAGATGGACACCACGCGACTTGAGATCTCTCGTCTCTTTCATCGCTTTGGCTTTGGTCCCAGACCCGGAGAATTCGCTGTTGCGTTGAAGCAAGGCGTTGATGCAACCAGGGCTCGATTATTACTGCAGGTTCCGCCAGCCCACGACGTGGGCTTGAGTATGGTGGCCGATCCTGTCCTTGCCGATCTGGGCAACTTCCCGCAACCGGGGACCACGGCTCGTGCAACCTTTGACACGGCGATGAAAGCGCAGCGGCAGATGCTCATTCTTTGGTGGCTAGACCGAATGGCACTAGCTGAAAATGCGCTCACCGAGCGCATGACGTGGTTCTGGCACGGCCATTGGGCGACATCCATTGGCAAGGTCGAGTATTCCTTGCCAATGTACCTTCAGAATCAGACTTTGCGCGCAAATGCACTGGGAGATTTTGGAATTCAATCTCGCACCATGATTGTGGATGGCGCTTTGCAGTACTGGCTAGACGGTGGTGCGAATACCGTAACAGCGCCCAACGAGAATCTCGCGCGCGAGTTTATGGAACTTTTTACATTGGGTGTCGGCAATTACTTGCAGATTGATGTTCAATCAGTCGCGAGAGGACTCACTGGATACAGAGTCAATCGATCGAACGGCAATGTTACATTTATCGCGAAGAATCACGATTCCTCGACGTTAACTATCTTGGGTTCGCCGGGGGCGTACAGCGCAACTCAAATCTCAGATTTGATCGTCGCCAGAGATGATTGCGCACAATTCATCGCTGATCGGATCTGGTTCAGGTTCATCTCAAGCGATATCCCGCGCCCATACTCCAAACCCATCAACGAGGCCTTTGCCCGGCGCAATATTCTAGAAACTGTAAGGGCTGTTGCAACTTCAGGTGCGATGTCGGATCCACAATATTCACTTGTTAAATCACCAGTTGAATGGTTTATCGGTTTATGCCGAGCAATGGCCATAACGCCATCGAAGTTGGCCAAGCCAGACCGAGTGATCGATCTCTTGAACAAATTGGGTCAAATCCCTTTTGCTCCACCAAATGTGGGCGGGTGGCCGGCCGGTGAAGCGTGGTTAACAGCGGCCAGTGCCCAATACCGACTTCAACTTGCACAGTATCTACTTTCCAATGCCGATACCTCAGCAATTAAGTCACTCCCCTCCTCTTCACGGGTAAGGGCCGTTGGGGACCTTCTCGGAGTTGCGAGTTGGAGTTTTCGAACAGAACGCGCATTGCGTGACGTAGTTACTGATCCGGCTCGACTGCTCTTGCTTGCTGCATCAAGTCCTGAATACATCGTGAGTGCATAGGAGGGACGGGAGACAAATGGACACGTTGAGTAGGAGGAATTTTCTTAAGTTGTCCGGTGCTGCGGCAGTGGCAGCGGCTGCGCCGATGCTGACCATGGAAGCGATTGCGCAAGCCGCGACAATGAGACCACTCCCGCTAGGCACTCCAATCTTGATTGTTGTAACACTTTACGGTGGCAACGACGGCCTGAATACGGTTGTTCCATATAAGGATCCCATTTATTACCAGTCTCGCCCTGACATCTCCTACTCACAAACAGACTTACTGCCTTTAGATAGCGAACTTGCTCTGAATGGATCTATGACTGGAATTAAATCGCTCTGGGACCAGAACAAAGTCGCCATCTGTCGTGGAGTTGGTTATCCAGATCCGGACCTTTCCCACTTCACTTCAATGGCGATTTGGCAGAGTGCCTCACCAGACCATCACGTAAATTCCGGATGGCTGGGACGCTGGCTCGACACCCAGGCTAGAGATCCGATGTTGGCGATTAGCTTGGGTTCGGTTCTTCCTCCTTTGTTAGCCGGAAAGACTGTTGCCGGTTCAGCACTTCCGTTGGGGGGAATTGTTGTTCCGACCGGATCTCTTGCAGTGGACTGTCAGAGAATTTCCGCCACAAGTAGGCAGGATTCCAAATTGATGGCGAGTGCGGCAACTTCTCTTCGCAATCTCTTTGATTTATCCAGCACAATCACGCCCATACTCAAAGAACCCATTCCGCAACCGCTTGACCTGCCAACAGCAAACGGGGGCGTTGCCGGAGGCAACTCAGATCTCCAACAACAGCTCGACGTTGTAGCGAAATTAGTTGCAGCAGGATCACCCACCAGAGTTTGGTCAGTCAGCCTAGGTGGCTTTGACACACACGCCAACGAAAAGGGTGCGCAATCCATACTTCTAGGAAATGTATCGTCTTCAGTTGCTCGCTTCATGAGTCAGATGAGAGCGACGAATCGTGAGAAAGACGTCGTGATTTTGGTGTACAGCGAATTTGGGCGAAGGGTCAAAGCTAATGCATCTCAAGGTACCGATCATGGAACTTCGGGACCGGTCTTTGTTATTGGAGATCGCATCAAGGGAGGGTTCTATGGGGACCAACCTTCACTGAAGAATCTCATAGGAGGCGATCAGGCGGTTACGACAGACTTCAGAGATATCTATGCATCGTTGCTGGAGGGTGTGCTTACAAGTCCATCTGATGCGGTGCTCGGAAATTGGGCCGGCAAGACGGACTTCTTAGCGAAGGTTTAAATCTCCTGCTTGTAGACGACTACAGGGGATGTCTGGCGTTTCGCAAGAGACTTAGCAGGATTGGATGCGAGGAGAGCATCCATCTCCACGCGCAATTTCGCAACTTCTATGGCCATATTTGCTACCGCAGATTCCAACTCGATGATTCTCTTGATTCCGGCGTGATTAATTCCTTCGCCAATGAGTCGCTGAACATTTCGCAAGAGAGCAATGTCCCGAAGTGAATATCGTCGTCCCCGACCACTCGCGCGACCCGGCGAGACAAGACCTAGACGGTCGTACTGTCGAAGCGTCTGCGGGTGCAGGCCAGAGAGTTGGGAGGCGATCGATATTACATAGACCGCGGCCTCATCATCGTGCTCAGGATTTATGGGAGTTGATTCATCCGTCATGATTTTGCCCTCGCCTTGAAGTCTGCGCGAACATCCTCATCTGCCGTTTCCGTAGCAAATTCCTCTAACGCCTGCTGCGCCTTGGGAGTGACACGTTGAGGCACTTGAACCTCGACGCTCACGAGAAGATCTCCCACTCCGGAGGCGCCCTTTACCCCGTGGCCCTTAATGCGGAGAACCCGACCGTTGGACGTTCCGGGGGCAAGCCGAACTGTGACTTCTTCACCGCTCAATGTCGGAACTTTGATGTCGGCGCCTAGAGTCGCTTCAACAAAAGTTACAGGAAGACTCATCAAGAGATTCTCGCCCTTATGAGTAAAAACTGGGTGCGGCTTTACATTCAGATGAATGAAAAGGTCACCTGGACCAGCCTCCCCTGGTGCGCCTTTGCCACGAATACGAATTTTGCCGCCGTTCTTTACTCCTGCCGGCACCCGAACGGTGATGTTCGTCGGAGTGCCTGCCTCACTTGATAGGCGAAGATCTAGGTTCGTACCAAAAATAGATTCACGGAAGGTAATAGTGGACTCCGTCTGCAAGTCCTGCCCTCTTCGCGGAGCCCGACGCCCGCCACCAAAAAGGTTGGCAAAAATATCCTGCGAATCACCCCCGCCGCCAAAGAAATCGGCGTAATCGCGATTGGCACTCTGGCCGCCACCTTGCGGCTGGCGAAACCCGCCTCGTTCATAGAGCGAGCGCGCCTCGTCATATTCAGCGCGTGATTTATCGTCGGAGAGGATTTCGTAGGCCTCTGAAACTGCTTTGAACTCCTCTTCGAGCTTCTTATTGCCCGTGTTCTTATCGGGGTGGAGCTTATGCGCCAACTCGCGATATCTCTTTTTGATTTCTTTGCTGGTGGCACCCTTGCTGACACCAAGGATCTTGTAGAAGTCCTTTTCGTACAAATCCTTAGCGGCCACGTCTTACTCCGGATCCGCTACTGCAACACGAGCAGGGCGCAGAATTCTTTCTTTGTACCTGTAACCCGGTTGCAGAATTGCCGTTGCCGTTGGCTCTGTAACTTCAGATGATGTGGAGTGCATGAGGGCTTCGTGAATTTGCGGATCGAACGAGCTTCCAGCATCACCAAATGATTGCAAGCCAACTCGCGTGGTTACGCTGATCAACTGATCAGCGATGGACTTAAAACCACCCTGCAATTCCCCGTGCTCCTTGGCACGATCGATGTCGTCAAGGATTGGAAGAAGTTCAGTTAAGACTGCGCTGACTGCCATCTCGTGGGCAACGGCTCGATCACGCTCGACGCGCTTTCGATAGTTGATGTACTCGGCCTGAAGTCGCTGCAGATCCGCAGTGAGAACGGCAAGGTCTCCCTCAACCGCCTCACTTTGCAGATCTCCAATAACGTCATCCGCGAGGGAATCGTTATTATCGTTCATTTTTATTCTTCGACAATCTCTGCGTCTTCAACACCCTCATCTGATGATTGGCCTTCAGCGCTCTGAGATGTTGAGGCATTGGCCGCATACAACGCAGTGCCAAGTGCTTGGCTCAGAGTCGAGACCTTCTCTGTTGCCGTCTTGATCATCTCGAAGTTGGCACCGCCAAGAGCAGTCTTGAGTTCGGCAAGGGCTTCTTCAGTCTCTGCCTTCTTCGCGGCAGCTTCGCCCTCATTGAGCTTCTCGCCATTTTCTGTCAAGAACTTCTCTGTCTGGTACATAAGAGAATCGCCGGTGTTTCGAATCTCGGCCTCTTCTTTGCGCTTGCGATCTTCTTCTGCGTGAGCGTCGGCATCCTTCATCATTCGATCGATCTCATCCTTAGAAAGGGCAGAACCGCCAGTGATGGTCATGCTCTGCTCTTTTCCGGTGCCAAGATCCTTCGCTGATACGTGGACGATACCGTTGGCATCAATATCGAATGTGACTTCGATCTGAGGAATTCCACGCGGTGCAGGTGGCAGCCCAGTAAGTTCGAACATGCCCAATTTCTTGTTATAGGCCGCCATTTCGCGCTCGCCTTGATAGGCCTGAATCTGCACTGCGGGCTGATTGTCATCGGCTGTTGTGAAGATTTCGCTTCGCTTTGTTGGGATCGTCGTGTTGCGTTCAATCAACTTTGTCATGACGCCGCCCTTGGTTTCGATACCAAGAGAGAGAGGTGTGACATCGAGTAGAAGAACATCCTTCACTTCGCCTTTGAGAACACCAGCTTGCAACGACGCGCCAACTGCAACAACTTCGTCCGGGTTCACGCCCTTGTTAGGCTCACGGCCACCAGTGAGATCACGTACTAAATCAACGACTGCTGGCATACGAGTTGAACCGCCGACGAGCACAACGTTGTGGATTTCGGAGACTGGAATTCCCGCGTCTTTTAGCACTGATTGGAACGGCTTCTTGCAACGCTCGAGGAGATCCGCAGTCAACGATTGAAACTGCGCACGGGTGATGGTCTCATCTAAGAAGAGCGGATTCTTTTCCGCGTCCACTGTGATGTAAGGCAAGTTGATCGATGCTTGCTGAGAAGAGGAAAGCTCAATCTTTGCTTTCTCTGCAGCCTCGCGAATACGCTGCATCGCCATCTTGTCCTTGGTCAGATCGATTCCGTTCTGTGAACCGAAAGTCTTTACAAGGTGGTCTACAAGGGCCTGATCCCAGTCGTCTCCACCAAGATGGTTGTCGCCATTGGTTGCTTTAACTTCAACAACGCCGCCGCCAATTTCAAGGAGGGAAACATCGAAGGTTCCGCCGCCGAGGTCGAAAACCAAAATAGTGTGTTCTTCGTCTGCCTTGTCGAGTCCGTATGCAAGTGCGGCAGCAGTTGGCTCGTTGATAATTCGAAGAACGTTGAGACCGGCGATCTCGCCAGCTTCCTTAGTTGCCTGACGCTGAGCGTCGTTGAAATATGCGGGGACGGTGATGACCGCATCGGTCACGGTCTCGCCGAGGTAGGACTCTGCATCGCGCTTCAACTTCTGGAGCACGCGAGCGCTGATCTCCTGTGGGGTGTACTTCTTACCGTCGATATCGATCGACCACGATGTACCCATGTGCCGCTTGACCGAACGGACAGTGCGCTCGACGTTGGTGACTGACTGGCGCTTAGCGACCTCGCCAACCAGAACCTCGCCGTTCTTGGCACAAGCCACGATCGAGGGGGTGGTGCGGGCGCCCTCAGAGTTGGCGATGACCGTAGGCTCGCCACCTTCAAGGACCGATACACAACTATTGGTCGTGCCTAGGTCGATTCCCACTGCTCTTGCCATCTTTATTGCTCCTTTTTCGTCGATCAAAGGGCCTGAATGAGGCCATGGCTCAATTCTCAACCTTGCGCCGAGTATTGTCAAAAGATTGAGTCGACTCGACTCAAGGCTTCTACTTGAGAGAACGGGATGGAGCGAACTTTTATTCCTTATTCTGGCAGTTGACCCCAACCTGGAAGCCCTAGTCGCTGACTCTCGCGGGTGACATCCAGATCGTAGGCCGTGGCCCCTTGAAGAGCGGTCTTTCCGTTGGCATTGACATGCTTCTGCATCTCAACTGTGATCTGAGAGACATGTCCGGATAACTGCGCGCCCTTGAGCAGATAGGGACCGCGCGGGACAACCGCGGCATTCATA
>JANXZB010000065.1 GCA_025355765.1 Actinomycetes bacterium | reverse complement strand
CGCCTTCGCAACAAGTCGGTTAGTTCCTCTATTAAGACTGCCGTTCGCAAGTTCCGCACCGCAGTGGTCGCAGGCGACCATGCAGTTATCACCACCGAACTACGCAGCGCATCGCAGGCACTAGATGTCGCCGTTGCCAAGGGCGTTATTCACAAGAATGCAGCAGCCAACAAGAAGTCATCCATGGCGAAGTCGGCTACAAAAGCTGGCGTTCGTTAATTATCTAGCTCTTTCAACGCGAGGCTAGTTTCATGCCTGCGATCTCCCTTGCCAAGGCACCGCAACCGGCGGCTACTGATCCGGCACAGATACGTAACTTCGCAATCATCGCTCATATCGACCACGGCAAATCAACTCTTGCCGATCGAATGTTGGGCATCACCGAAGTTGTAGACCCACGTAACATGCGCGCGCAGTATCTGGACCGTATGGATATCGAGCGCGAACGCGGAATCACCATCAAGTCCCAAGCAGTGCGTCTTCCATGGCGTTCAGGGCTAGATGGCAAGGAATACATCCTGAACATGATCGACACACCAGGCCACGTCGACTTCACTTACGAGGTCTCGCGCTCGCTGGCTGCAAGTGAAGGTGCGATCTTGTTGGTGGACTGCGCGCAAGGAATCGAAGCCCAGACATTGGCCAACTTGTATCTGGCGATGGAGAACAACCTCAAGATTATTCCGGTCCTTAACAAGATCGATCTGCCTGCTGCCCAACCAGAAAAGTTTGCGAAAGAACTTGCCAAGCTCATCGGGTGCGAGCCAAGTGACTGCCTGCTCGTCTCTGGAAAAACTGGCGCCGGTGTGGCAGACCTTCTCGACCAGATAGTCGAGCAGATTCCTGCACCTCAAGGCGATCCCAATGCACCAGCACGCGCTTTGATCTTCGACTCTGTTTACGATGTTTACCGTGGCGTTGTCACCTATGTCCGCGTGGTCGATGGGCATCTCTCAGCGCGTGATCAGATCCAGATGTTCTCAACCGGCGTGCGTCACGAGATGCTTGAGGTCGGCGTCATTTCACCCGAGCCGATCCCTAGCAAGGGTCTAGGTGTCGGTGAAGTGGGATACCTCATTACTGGTGTGAAAGATGTTCGCCAGTCACGAGTTGGCGACACTGTCACCAACTACAACAACCCAACAAAGACGCCGCTTGCGGGCTACAAAGACCCCAAGCCAATGGTTTTCTCCGGGCTCTATCCATTAGATGGCGCGGACTATCCGTTGCTTCGCGAAGCCTTGGACAAGTTACAGCTAAACGATGCGGCCCTTGTCTACGAACCAGAATCATCGGCGGCTCTTGGCTTCGGTTTCCGTTGCGGATTCTTGGGGCTTCTTCACATGGAGATCGTACGCGAGCGTCTCGAGCGCGAATCAAACTTGAGTCTCATCTCGACTGCGCCAAACGTTGTTTACAACGTCAAACTCGATGACGGCAAGTCGATCATCGTGACCAACCCGAGCGAATTTCCTGAAGGCAAGATCATGGGCGTCGAGGAGCCAATTGTTCGCGCAACGATCCTTGCCCCAAGTGAATTCATTGGCGCAATCATGGAACTGTGCCAGCAACGCCGCGGATCATTGTTGGGTATGGATTATCTCTCAGAGGACCGCGTCGAAATTCGTTACACGCTGCCGCTGGCTGAGATTGTCTTTGACTTCTTCGACAAATTGAAGTCGAGCACTCGTGGGTACGCATCATTGGACTATGAAGCAATCGGGGATGCCGAAGGCGATCTAGTAAAGGTAGATATTCTTTTACAGGGTGAGGCGGTTGACGCGTTCAGCGCGATCGTTCACCGCGACAAGGCTTATGCCTATGGCCTGATGATGACGGCAAAATTGCACGCTCTCATTCCTCGTCAGCAGTTCGAGGTGCCGATTCAGGCAGCGATAGGTTCACGCATCATCGCTCGCGAGAACATCAGAGCCATCCGCAAGGATGTACTTGCAAAGTGTTACGGCGGAGATATCTCGCGTAAGCGCAAACTTCTGGAGAAGCAGAAGGAGGGCAAGAAGAGGATGAAAATGGTGGGCCGCGTCGAAGTGCCTCAAGAAGCATTCGTAGCAGCCCTTGCGACTGATGCCGATATTGATAAGGCGAAAGCCGCCAGGAAGTAATCACCATGTCGGACTTATCTTTCTACGTCCACATTCCCTACTGCCTCAAACGGTGCGGCTACTGTGATTTCAACACCTACACGCCCTCGGAATTGCGAGAGGGCGGAACATTAGAGACAGTGTCTGGTGACTACATCGACGCAGTTCTTCGCGAAATTGATATTGCTCATCTGCAAGCACCGGATGTCACTGTCCCGACAATCTTCTTCGGAGGCGGAACGCCTAGCCTGTTGCCGCCACGCGACCTTGGTCGTGTTATTGCTGCTATAAAAGAGAAGTGGAATTTGGCAAATGCCGCCGAAGTGACGCTGGAGGCCAACCCAGACTCCGTTGACGCCGCAAGATTGGCTGAGTTGCGTGCTGTCGGGTTCAATCGAATTTCCTTTGGAATGCAATCTGCGGTCCCGCATGTTCTCAATATCTTGGATCGCACTCATAATCCAGAAAACATCGCCAAGGTCGTGCTAGGTGCAAGAGGTGCAGGTTTTGAGAGCATCAGCTTGGATCTTATTTACGGAACACCAGGGGAATCTCTGGAAGACTTTCGAGCTTCGGTTACGGCCGCTCTTGCACTGGGAGTCGATCACCTAAGTGCGTACGCACTTATCGTGGAAACCGGCACGAAACTCGCAGCGCAGATAAAGCGCGGCGAACTCACGATGCCAAATGATGATTTGATGGCTGATATGTACTTACTCGTCGATCAACTCTGCGAAGAATCAGGGCTGTCTTGGTATGAATTGAGCAATTGGGCAAAACCCGGTCACGAGTCGCGACATAACATCGCATACTGGCGAAATGCCAATTGGTGGGGACTCGGACCCGGGGCGCATTCGCACATGAATGGAATCCGCTGGTGGAACATGAAGCATCCAACTGCTTACAAGAACGCGCTATTCGCAGACGCATCACCTCTGCAGGAAAGCGAAGTTCTCACCCCACAACAAAAATCCGATGAAGCGATCATGCTCTCCATACGCATGCGGGGCGGGATTTCCCTGAGTGACTTGTCCCAAGGCCAGCAGGATAAAGTGGCCGAATACCGTCAAAGTGGCCACCTAGATTCCAAACAGTGGGATGCGGGCACGTTGCGACTGACCCCGAGCGGGCGCTTGATAGCCGACCGAATCGTCCGCGAATTAGTTGTGTAGTACCTTGTAGTCCTATGCATACCGCTCACATCATCATTTCCTCCCTTATTGCGCTGGTATTTGTCATCGCCGGTCTGGCCAAGGCAAGTGGCAATCCAAGGGGGCTAGCGGTGACCCGCGAAGTCAACATTAAAGATGGACTTGGCCGGGCAATCGGTGTCGTTGAAGCAATGGCTGCACTCGGTGTCATCATCGGTTTGCGGAGTGCCTTCGTGCAGTGGATTGCTTTGGTCATCCTCTGGGTCGACATGAGCGGGGCCATGTATTTTCATTTCAAAGTTGAAAAGATCAAGAGTTCCTTTCCTCCATTTTTCCTTCTTACCTTGGTCTCCATCGCCCTCGTCACGATCTAGTTGGATGCAATGGAATCGCGTCGCCTCGAAATTCTCCGCGCAATCGTGGATGAGTATGTCTCGACCCAGGAACCAGTTGGATCAAAAGCGATTGCAGACCGTCACAGCTTGGGAATCTCACCTGCGACCATCCGCAATGAGATGGCGCTCCTTGAAGAGCAGGGGTTGATCACTCACCCCCATACGAGCGCGGGCCGAATCCCTACGGACTTGGGTTATCGGGTATTCGTCGACAAGTTGGCAACTATCAAGCCTCTCTCAACGGCTGAACGACGTGCGATCGAAAGTTTTCTTGAAGGGGCGCACGATCTCGATGACGTTGTCTTGCGCACCGTCAGATTGCTGGCCGATGTCACTAAACAGGTGGCCGTCGTCCAATATCCATCCCTCGTGAAGTCGCGAGTTCGCCACCTCGAACTCGTAACGCTGACGCCATCGCGCTTAATGCTCATCCTGATCACTGATAGCGGTCGGGTCGAGCAGCGAGTTATTGATTTTGGCAACGACATCGAGGAATTTTTCATCGCCAGTCTGCGTTCACAGTTAAACCAGGCGATAGCGGGGGCACGTCTTCTAGATGTGGCCGATCAATTGACCGGGCTCGTGGCAGGACGTCCCGGGAATGAAAAGAGAGATGTCAACGCCATCGTCACGACGCTGACAGAGATGGCAATGGAGAAACCCGAGGAGCGCGTAGTGCTTGCAGGAACGGCAAACTTGGCACGCTTCCAAGAAGATTTCTCCACGCAGATCCATCCGATCCTTGAGGCGTTAGAAGAACAAGTTGTCCTGTTGCGCCTTCTAGGTGATGTCGGAGAGAACGTGCAAGTGAGAATTGGACAAGAGCAAAGCGATGAGAATTTGCGCCAGACCAGCGTCATATCGGTGGGTTACGGGAGTGAAGTCAACCCACTGGGTGCCCTCGGTGTAATTGGTCCAACCCGCATGGATTATGCGGCGTCGATAGCGGCGGTTTCCGCGGTAGCTCGTTATGTCGGGCGTTATATGAATGAGGGTTCGTAGTGGCTGATTTGTATGAAGTCCTGGGTGTTGATCGTGATGCCAACCAAGACCAGATTAAACGTGCCTATCGCAAACTTGTGCGAGAGCTGCATCCCGATATAAATCCGGATCCGCAGGTTCAAGATCGATTCAAGGACATCACGGCTGCATATGAAGTGCTAAGCGACCCGCAGAAACGGTCGAATTACGACGCCGGTGGTGCAAACGGTCAAGGCAACTTCGGTGGTTTCGGATTCGGCGACATCATGGATGCCTTCTTCGGTGGCGGCGGAAGCCGCGGCCCCCGCTCCCGCAAACGTGCAGGCCAGGATGCGCTGATTCGAATTGAAGTCGATCTTAACGAGGCATGCTTTGGAACCGAACGTGAGATTACAGTTGAAAGCGCAGTCATCTGTCCCAAGTGCGAGGGTTCTGGTTGCGCTGATGGCGGACATCCGACAATGTGTGAGATCTGCAAAGGACGCGGTGAAACCCAACACGTGACTCGCTCCTTTATTGGGCAGGTCATGACAAGTAGACCATGTGCGAATTGCCAGGGATACGGAAGCGTCATCACCAGCCCTTGTCGCGAATGTGCAGGGGACGGTCGGGTGCGATCTCGCCAGACGATCCCGGTGAAGATCCCAGCCGGCGTTGAAACGGGAAACCGTATCCAACTCAGCGGTCGTGGCGAAGTAGGACCCGGTGGCGGACCAGCAGGTGATCTCTATGTCGAAATTGTTCAGACCCCTCATGAGTTCTTAGTTCGCGAGGGAAATACTCTCCATGTGGCGCTAGGAATCTCCATGTCTGCGGCCTCCCTTGGAACGACCCTGACCGTGGAGACACTGGATGGTCCGATTCCTGTCGTTATCAAGGCTGGCACTCAGAGCGGTGCGACCATTCCTGTGAAGGGCAAAGGCGTGACACACCTGCGTGGTGGCGGGCGTGGCGATCTCTTAGTCCACGTTGAAGTGCATACGCCGACTAAACTTAATAAAGAGCAAGAGGAGTTGTTGCGTAAATTCGCGCAATTGCGAGGCGAGAAAGAGGGCGAATCTCAGATGCAACGCCATGACGGTGGGTTTTTCAGTAAGTTCAGAGATGCCTTCGGTCGCTAATGCTTCCTCTCTTCTACGTCGCTGAACTCCCGACCCATATCAATGAGCGTTTTCGTCTGGTTGGCCATGTCGGGCATCACATTGCGCGGGTCTTGCGCGCGGTGCCTGGTGAGGAGATTTTGCTCTCTGACGGTAAAGGTTATTGGTCGCGCGTTTCCATCATTGCAGTCGAGAAGAATTCGGTAGATCTTGCTGTCTTGGAGACTGGCTTCCAGCACGCTCGCGATATCTCAATCACCGTTGTGCAGGGGATCACCAAAGGTGATCGCACCCGTGAAAATATTGAATTGCTCGTGCAGGCCGGTGTCGATCGAATCGTTCCATGGAAGGCATCGCGATCGATTGGCAAACTTCCTGACGGAGTCGAAAAACTCAAGATCGCAGTATTGGAGGCCGGTAAACAATCCCGCCGCTACTACCTTCCAGAGGTGGAAGATGTCGTGGGCATGGAGAAACTGCAAGCAATTCTTCGAAGTGCCGATCTCTCCATCGTGCTGGAAGCGCATACAGAGAAGAAACTCTCCGAATTGGTGAACAAGAACCATCACCTGACTTCCATAGTCCTTGTAGTCGGTCCCGAAGGCGGCATCTCCGATACTGAACTTGAAAAGATGCAAGAGGCCGGCGCAATTCCCGCAAAATTGGGTCGGACGATTCTTCGCTCTGCACATGCAGGAATTGCCGCGGTCTCGGCACTAAGCGTCGCTCTTGGACTTTGGTAACCGAGAGACGAAAATGGCATTAGATCCTAATTGTCTTTTCTGCAAGATCATCGAGGGCGAAATCCCGGCCACTATCATCTATCGCAACGAGAACATCGTGGCATTTCGTGACATCATGCCGCAGGCACCAACTCATGTCGTTATCGTGCCCACCGTTCACGTTGAAAATGCTGCAGGCTTGGCGCGAATGTCATCGGTCATCACCGCGGCCCTTTTCGTTGCGGCCGATGAGATTGCAGCGACCGAGGGACTAGATGGTTATCGGGCGGTCTTCAATACTGGCGCATCGGTTGGACAGAGCGTATTTCACGCTCATTTACACCTTTTAGGCGGTCGTCCATTTGGCTGGCCACCAGGCTGAAGCGATAACCCGTAGAATCAGTGGCAATGGAAAGAACTCTTTTCGCGGTACCAAGTGCGATACCAATGGTCGCACTATTGGGCGCAACAGACGCACACCTGCGCATCATTGAAGCCGCATTTCCGACTCTGACCATCACCGTACGCGGAAATGAGATTACATTTCAGGGCGATTCGGATGAGGGACTGCGGCTTGAGGCGTTGCTCAACGAACTCCTCGTTGTGATCCGCTCGGGCCAGACCCTGACTAGCGAGTTGGTGGTGCGCTCTATCTCGATGATGCGCAATATCCCCCAAGAGCATCCATCCGAGGTTCTCTCTCTTAACATTTTAAGTAATCGTGGACGCTCCATTCGTCCCAAGACAGCCAACCAGAAGCACTATGTCGATGCCATTGATGAGCACACCATCACCTTCGGCATTGGCCCTGCCGGAACGGGCAAGACATATCTTGCAATGGCCAAAGCGGTAGCCGCTCTGCAATCGCGTGAAGTAAATAGAATCATTCTCACTCGACCTGCCGTGGAGGCGGGGGAGCATCTGGGATTTTTGCCGGGCACGTTGTCAGAAAAGATTGATCCCTACCTTCGCCCACTTTTTGACGCACTGCACGACATGATCGATCAGGATTCAATTCCGCGTTTGATGCAGACCGGCATCATCGAAGTAGCACCTCTTGCGTATATGCGGGGGCGCACTCTCAACGATGCTTTCATTATTTTGGATGAAGCTCAGAACACTTCTCCAGAGCAGATGAAGATGTTCCTCACCCGCCTTGGTTTTGGATCCAGAATGGTTATAACCGGGGATGTCACGCAGATGGATCTTCCCTCTGGAGCAAAGTCCGGCTTGAAAGTCATCCGAGATATCCTGGCCGGGGTCGATGACATTGCATTTATCGAATTGAGTTCGCAAGATGTGGTCCGCAATTCCCTTGTGGGCGAAATTGTTGAGGCATACGGCAAGTACGGCGCCGAGCGAGAAGCACAATTACAGGAGCAACGGGCACCTCGCCAATTGCGCCCTGGCTCCTAAATTATGACCATCGAGATCACCAATAGATCAGGGATTGCATACAACGAGGAAGACCTTGAGTCTCTCTTCCGTTTCGGCATGACCGAACTTGACCTTAACCAAGGGTGCGACCTTGAGGTCCTGCTGGTCGACGAAGAGGAAATGACGCAATTGCACGTCAAATGGATGGATGAACCAGGACCTACTGATGTCTTGACTTTCCCCATGGATGAGATCCGCCCTCACTCCAGCGAACCTGGAATATTGGGAGACATCGTCATCTGCCCACAAGTGGCAATTCGCCAGGCAGAATCAGCTGGCCACCCTTTCACCCACGAGATGTCGATATTAGGTGCCCATGGACTTTTGCATATTGTCGGCTATGACCACGCAGATGAAGAGGAAGAAAAAGAGATGTTCGATTTACAAGAATCGATAGTAGCTAGGTGGGGTAAATGACACCGGTTCTCATTCTCGCCATCATCGCTCTTTTAGCCTTCGCGGGTTTTCTCGCAGGTAGCGAAGCGGCGCTGACTTCGATTTCCCGGATCAAGATAGACGAACTCGAATTGCGCCCCGGCGGAGCCATTCTTCGCAAAGTGACATCCGATCCCGCTCGCTATCTCAACGTGCTCTTGCTTGTGCGCAAGACGTGCGAACTCACCGCCACAGTCCTCCTGGCCGTTATTTTGTCGAGGGACTTTGACGGCGGACAGGCTCTCTTTCTCACGGTCGTGATCATGGTCGTTCTTTCCTATGTCATCGTCGGAGTGGGTCCGCGCACACTCGGAAAACAGAATCCGCATCTCTGGTCTAGAAGCGGCGCGATTGCGGCATATGTGCTTGCGTTTATTCTCGGGCCAATTACAACTTTATTGATCGCAATAGGAAATGCCATCACGCCGGGTAAGGGATTTCGCCAAGGACCTTTCGCAAATGAGGCCGAGCTGCGAGATCTGGTAGATCAAGCACATGAGCGCGGTCTAGTTGAATCAGATGAGCACGAGATGATCCACTCAGTCTTCGAACTCGGCGACACCATGGTGCGCGAGCTCATGGTTCCCCGCACCGAAATGGTATGGATTGAAAGGGATAAAACTCTGCGTCAAGCACTGTCTTTAGCGCTGCGCTCTGGGTTTTCGCGAGTTCCAGTAGTCGGTGATGACATCGACAACATCATCGGCATTGCTTATGTGAAGGATCTAGCCAAACGAGCACTTGATCACCATGAGGCCGAGCAGACCGAGAAGGTCGAGGCACTGATGCGGCCGGCTACCTTTGTTCCAGAGAGCAAGACTGCTGTTGAGTTGCTCAAAGAGATGCAGAGGGATCAGATTCACCTTGCCATCGTCATCGACGAATACGGTGGCACTGCTGGAATAATCACGATTGAGGATATTTTGGAAGAGATCGTCGGCGAAATCGAAGATGAATACGATGACGGCGAAGAAGCCTTCACCTGGTTAAGCGATGACAAGGCTAGGGCGCAGGCATCTTTGCATGTTGAAGACCTAGCCCGAGAATTGGCGATCACTGTTGCCGAGAGCGAGTATCGAGATGTCGACACTGTCGGTGGCCTGATGGCAAAGAAGTTGGGCCGAGTTCCGATTCCTGGCAGCACGATCTTTATCAACGGCTGGAACATCACGGCCGAGCGCCCAATCGGTCGCCGTCGCCGGATCAGCAGCGTTATGGTTGAGCGAGAGGCGCCCTCTGAAAACGGCGAACACGATGAGCTCTAGTTTTGCCGATCCGGAGGATGCAAAACTAGAAACCCTGGCACGTGCAACGCAGCGTCGAACCGGCTCTGAACAGGCAGCTGCGCTTCGCGATTCCACCGGGCGCACTTACGTCGCAATCAACATTTCCGCACCTAGTTTTTCACTTGACTGCCTTGCTGCCGTGTTCACTGTCGCGATGGCAAGTCAGATATCCGACATTGAAGCCATCGTGGTCGTGGGTGATGGTTCGGTAAATGTTGCACCGGCCCGCGAATATGCGCCGAATTGCCATGTATGGCGCATCGATAAGACTGGCGAGATAGTCGCGCTCTGAGGCGCGATACCCTAGCCCCATGCGTATTGTTCGATTCTCGCCCTCTGCTGCTGACCCATCCCTGAATCTTGGAACCGACCCGCTCTTTGGCGTGGTTGCCGAAGGGGCCATCGCGGTTATCACGGGGGACCCTCTCTATTCGGGGATCAAGCCAACCGGTCAGGTAGTTCCGATCTCTCAGGTGCGTCTGCTGGCGCCGGTTCTGCCACGCAGCAAGGTTGTTTGCATCGGGAAGAACTACGCCGATCATGCAAAGGAGATGGGCGGAGAAGTGCCTGAGGAGCCCATCATTTTCCTCAAGCCCAACACTTCTGTGATCGGCCCAGATGACACGATCGTATGGCCGGCCATAAGTGATCGCGTGGATTACGAGGGCGAACTCGCCATTGTTATTGGACGAATCTGCAAGGACGTTCCGAAAGAGCGAGCCAACGATGTCATCTTTGGATACACCATCGGAAACGATGTGACGGCGCGCGATCTGCAGAAAAAAGACGGACAGTGGACCCGCGGAAAAGGCTTCGACACCTTCTGTCCGCTTGGACCGTGGATTGAAACTGAATTTGTTCCTGGCAATCAGAGAATTACCACCACTGTCAACGGTGAGATCAAGCAAGATGGACGACTCTCCGACATGATCAACGGTATTCCAGAGATCATTGCTTTCATCACCCAGGTGATGACACTGCTGCCTGGCGATGTAATTTTGACGGGTACGCCGGGTGGAATTGGCCCGATGCCAGCAAAATCCGTCGTCACCGTGGCAATTGAAGGTCTAGGCGAACTAACGAATAGGTTGAGCAACCATGGTTGATAAGAAAGTTCGGGTGCGATTTGCCCCCTCACCAACTGGTGACTTGCACGTGGGAAATATTCGAACCGCCCTATTTGATTGGGCCTATGCCCGCCATACGGGCGGCACCTTCATCTTCCGCATCGAAGACACTGACACCACACGTGTCACCGATGAATACATCGCCGCGGCAATCGACACCCTTCGCTGGTTGGGATTGCAGTGGGATGAAGGCCCCGAAGTCGGCGGCGAGTACGGCCCGTATCAGCAATCGCAGCGCCTGGACATCTACGCGCATTGGGCACAGAAGTTTCTGGATCAGAAGGATGCTTATTACTGCTTCTGCACCGCAGGGGAATTGGAAGCCCGTCGCGAGGCACAACGCGCGGCAAATGTCGCCCCCGGCTATGACGGACAGTGCCGCGATTTAAGCGAAGATCACATTGCAGCTTTCAGGTCAGAGGGTCGCCTGCCGGTTATTCGCATGCGCATGCCTGATGGACAGACCACATTCGTAGATCAGATTCGCGGCGAGGTTTCTTTTGACCACAAATTCGTCCCTGACTTCGTACTAGTTCGCGGCGATGGCTCACCTCTTTATACACTGGCAGTTGCAGTCGATGACGTGCTGATGAAGGTCACCCACGTGCTTCGCGGTGAAGATCTTCTCTCGTCGACTCCGCGACAGATTCGCGTCTACCAAGCAATGGGCCTTACCGAAGATGGATACCCAACTTTTGCGCACTTGCCATTCGTCATGGGTCAGGACAACACTAAGTTGTCCAAGCGCAATGGCGAAGTATCGGTCAATTGGTATCGCGAGGCAGGGTTCTTGCCAGAGGCGATCTGCAATTATTTGGCGCTTCTGGGATGGTCGCCGGGTGAGGATCGCGAGAACGTCACCATGCAAGAGCTCACTGAACTCTTCACAGTCGAACGAGTCCATAGTTCTCCTGCCAAGTTCGACATGAAGAAACTTGAGGCAATCAATGGCGACAAGATTCGCGCGCTCACACTCGATGAATTTCTTGGCTGGGCGCTTCCATTCTTGAAGAACGCTGACGTCATCGAAGGATCCGAAGAAGAGATTGCAATGGTTAAGGCAGCTCTTCCAATCATTCAAGAACGCATTACAAAGTTGAGCGAGATTCCGGCGATGTTGAAGTTCCTCTTCGTCAAAGACTTCGCAATAGAAGAGGATTCAATTGCGAAAGTCAGCGATGAGGCGTCGAAGGCAGTATTGGCGCGCAGCCTTGGTGAGTTGACCCCGCTAGAGGAGTGGACCCATTCCAGCATTGAGGCGGCCCTTAGATCCTCCTTGATCCAGGAGATGGGGCTCAAGCCACGAGTGGCATTTGGATCTGTCCGTATCGCGGTCACGGGAAGCACCATCTCTCCGCCATTGTTTGAGTCCATGGAGCTACTGGGCAAAAGTGCATCTCTGGCGCGCATTGCTGGGGCTTTGGCGCTCTAATTTCTGCGGTATCCTTGCGAACGCCTTTTGGGGTATGGGGTAATTGGCAGCCCTGCTGATTCTGGTTCAGTAAGTCTAGGTTCGAGTCCTGGTACCCCAGCGAAAGACAGTTTGGACTAGAAAGTGAAAGCCGTAGGCGATCGCTTTTGATA